>JAOZTO010000193.1 GCA_029942265.1 Desulfocapsa sp. | reverse complement strand
TTCTCTATGATTCCGAGAATGTCTTCTTCACGCATGATAAGGAAATCCTCACCATCAAGCTTAACGTCGGTTCCGCCGTATTTGGAAAAAAGAACCATGTCGCCATCTTTTACCTGCAAAGCAACACGCTCGCCGTTATCAGCAACTTTTCCAGGCCCTACTGCTACAACTTCGCCTTCTGCTGGTTTCTCTTTTGCGCTGTCTGGAATAATGATACCACCAGCTGTCATCTCTTCTTCCTGAAGTCTCTTAACGAGCAGACGATCATTTAATGGACGAATTTTCATGTACTTCCTCCTGTGGGACGTATGTTTGTTTAGTAAGGTTCGGGATCTTTATCCCATCTTATAAACTCTTATTAATAAATTGGTAAAATACCAGTTGTCATCGAACTGCGCAAAACTATAGGTTTGCTTTAATTAAAATCAAGGGGCAAATGACAAAAAAATGAAATTTACCACAACGTTTTGATTTGTCGTGGTAATATTGCGCATTAAATGAGATAGGGATTGGGGAAAAAAGAATCTTTCAGGAAAAACAGCTAGCCAACTCGTACAATCCAGTTAAAAGGATCGTCCTGACTTCCATTTTGAATGGCTTGTAGCTCTTCAAAAAGCCGTTGAGACAGTTCGCCCGTTTTGCCATCTGCTACAACATACTGCTTATTTTTGTAACATAATTCTCCAATCGGCGATATCACAGCAGCCGTTCCCGAGCCGAATGCCTCCTTCAAGCTACCATCTTCAATTGCAGCAATTACCTCTGTTATGGAAAGTTGCTGTTCTTTCACATTCACACCCCAGCTTTTAGCGAGCTGAATCACAGAATCACGGGTAATTCCGCCAAGAATAGAACCGCCAAGAGGTGGAGTAATCAGATCGTCATCAATTTTGAAAAAGATATTAGATGTTCCTACTTCTTCGATATATTTATGTTCATGGGCATCCAGCCAGAGCACTTGAGTATATCCAGCCTTATCAGCTTCCTGTGCAGCCATGAGCGATGCGGCATAATTCCCGGCAGTTTTTGCATGCCCTACTCCGCCTTTGACGGAACGAACATATTTATCTGTTACCCATATTTTTGTAGGATTAAAGCCCTCTGCGTAATAGGCACCTACTGGCGACATAATTACATAAAAACAATACTGCTCAGAAGGACGTACACCAAGAACCGGCTCAATGCCTATCATTGTAGGACGAATATAAAGTGTTGCACCATCCGCAGTTGGAATCCAATCCCTGTCAAGATACACAAGAGCTTTAAGCGCTTTAAGCACTTTCTCTACAGGAAGACGGGGCATACACATACGAAGGGCAGAGCTGTTCATACGTTCTAAATTATCTTCTGGCCGAAACATGAAAATTTGGCCATCATCGCCCTTATATGCCTTTAATCCTTCAAAAATTGCCTGTCCATAGTGGTAAACCATGGCAGCAGGATCCATACTGAAATTTTGATAGGGACAGATTTCGGCGTCATGCCATCCATTTTCTCGATCCCATTTCATAAGAAACATATGATCAGTAAAATGCACTCCGAATCCTAGGTTTTCCAGACCCGGTTTGCTTTTCTGTTGATCAGGCTCACGCCTTGTCACTGATATGTCCAAATCTTTCCACATGGTGCACCTCTTTTACGGTTTCTCTTTTAATCAACCGCAGTCCATTATATAGTGAGTATTGATGAGCCTGTTGATTTAATGCCTTTTGTCCCGATCTCTTCGTTAAATGAAAAATTTTATCCTCGGAATATCAACTATATGCCTGTGGTAAAATTTTCCATTTATCTCGACATCGAACCAAAATGCTATTAAATCAACGGACTCATTGATGGATTCGTAAAAACTCTTCATCTTCTTCGTTACTGTAAATTTCTTATCATTTCAACGTACTCTAGTACGCCGAAATGATAAGAAATTTACGTGCCTCGAATATGAAGTTTTTTACAAATCCATCTTAAATTCAGACTTTTTACGAGTCCATCAGTATTAATAACACTGCAAAAAAACGAATTAAAATTACTCAACTCCATAGAAATTGCAACATTTTCCGTAACTATTCGGCTACAGTTCAGTGTTTTACCAATTATCAGGTGTTGGCTGAACAGTTAACATCTTCCTGTCATACAGGGTAATACGCACCAAAGGAAAAATTATAATGACACCCCCCGTCGCCCCCATAACACTAATTGATGACAAGCCAAATTCCATGAGACTACGGTATTTTCTGCTTATTTTTTTCATTTCCATCATTTTACTTGGTCATATCCTCTGGCCGTTCTGGTCTATTTTGGTTCTTTCATTCCTGCTTACTAATATTTTTCGCCCTATTTATAGAATAATCGCCAGAAAAACACCTGAAACGCCAGCATCGATCCTTACCTGCCTGCTCATCATAGTCATTGTTTTTATTCCATTGCTGTTTTTTGTCGGTGCTCTTTCCAGTGAAGCACTAGGACTCTATCACTGGGGAAGAGACACTCAAGTTGGATTGAAACTGCAGATTTTTATGCAGGATAGCCCCCTTATCCTGCAATTTCAAAACTTCCTAAAAGACTTCGGTTTTGATTTTAAACCATCTCAACTCACGGCAATGTTCTCCTATATCGCGAAAATGGCGGGACTTTTTGTATATAATCAGGCAAGTTCATGGGCTGCAAATATTCTCCAATTTGTTTTCCTCTTTTTTATGATGATTCTGATTATTTTCTTTCTGCTTATCGATCAAGATAAACTGGTCAATTTTGTTATTGCTGTATCGCCACTTCCGGACGATGAAGACAGATTACTTCTCGAAAAATTTGAGGTGATCGCCAATGCCATCCTCAAAGGAAACGGTATCTGTGGTCTGATTCAGGGGATACTTGGCGGTGTGGTATTTTCCATCCTGGGATTAAGCTCACCCATTCTCTGGGGCGGAATCATGGCAATTCTTGCGTTCCTTCCCATCTTTGGTATTGGCATGGTTATGATCCCGACCGCTTTGATATTGATGTTAAACGGCAATATCGGACAGGGAATTTTTCTGTTTTTTTTCTATCTTAGCCTTTCCTTTTCCATTGAATATATTGTAAAACCAAAGATGGTTGGTAGCGAAGTACAGATGCATACCCTTTTGGTGTTTCTGTCTATCCTTGGCGGACTGAGTGTCTATGGCGTATTGGGTATTATTTACGGCCCGCTTATTGTCACCGGTTTTCTCACGTTGACAGAAATTTACTTTGCAAAATATGACACTCATGTCCAGAAAATATGAGAATAACAAATGAACCAAATACGTTTCACCGTTGAGACAACAGCACTGCCAAGATTTACCACCTTGCTACAAGGCGGCATCTTTATAGAAACAGATCAGGGTACAAGTGTGGGGGATTTTCTTTTCGCCCTTCCTGATTTTTCACGGGAATATATCGCTACAAGAATTCAGACAATTTTTTTAAATGGCTTGCCAGCCGACAGCCTCGACCAGAAGCTTTTTGGACATGATGCAGTACTTGCAATATCTGCTGCCATGCCTGGGCTTGCCGGTGCCATTTTCAGAAAGGACGGGGTTCATGCCTCCTTGCGTACACAGACCGCTATTTTATCAGCAGAAACATTTGAGACTCCACTCACCATTCACTTGAAGCTTTTCAACATGATTGCTGCAGAGAAAGGCGTACAACTGCTAGAAGATGGATGTGTACTTTCTGCAACATCCCTAAAACGTTTTCTGGACTATCGCCCACCTCTTCTTGCAAGCATACAGACACTAACGATTAACGACACACTTGCTGATACAAAACAATTACAACGCCTCCTCTTGTCAGAGAAGATGATCCTGCTAACAGTCAGAGGGAACCATGACAACTGATACAATCAAAGATATGCTGGGGCGAGTCAGCCTCACACCAGTACAGGAAGCACAGAACATCCTCCTTGATGCATTGCAGAATTCAAAGAGAGCAACGGACACATGCTCTCTTTCTGTGGCACTCGACAGAGTACTTGCCTGTGATATCCTCTCTCCGGAAGACCTGCCAAATCATCCAAGATCCACCATGGATGGATTTGCAGTACGTGCAGCTGACACCTTTGGTGCAAGCAGTACCATGCCCTGCTATCTTGAAATTGATGGTGAAGTTGCCATGGGACAGATGCCTGAAGGTACTGTACAGCAGGGCAAGTGTTTTCGTATTGCAACAGGTGGCCTGCTTCCAAAAGGCAGTGATGCGGTGGTTATGTTTGAACACACCGTCCCCGTTGATGAAAAAATGATCGAAGTTGTCAAAAGTGTGGGTGTGGGCATTAATCTAATTAATCGGGGTGAAGATATTGCAAAAAACAGCCCCGCATTATTGCAGGGACATCTTCTGCGACCTCAGGATCTTGGCTTGCTTGCAGGACTTGGTATTGCAGAAATTGACGTCTATGCAAAGCCTAAAGTCGGGATTCTTTCCACTGGTGACGAAATTGTTCCCTGGTCCGAGTCTCCACCTCCTGGGAAAATACGTGATATTAATTCAATCACTCTCTCAGGGCTTTGTACTCGCTTGGGCGCAGATGTTAGCGATTATGGAATAGTCACAGACACTGAAGATCTGTTTCTAAAAACCCTCAAACGTGCCGTCAGTGAAAACAACGTGGTTCTTTTTTCCGGTGGCAGTTCTGTGGGGATGCGTGATCTTGGCGAACGTGTTATTGAGCAGCTTGGTAATCCAGGAATCCTTGTTCATGGCGTTGCTTTAAAACCGGGAAAACCAATTATCATCGGGCTGAGTAACGACACAGCAATCTTTGGTTTGCCCGGACATCCAGTATCCGCCATGGTCTGTTTTGAACTCTTTGTCGATCCTGCACTACGACTGTTTGCTGGGATTTCGCAACAAAAACACTCGCTACAGCCTTCGCTAAACGCCCTGCTCGACCGAAATATCAATTCAGCTGCTGGCCGACTTGATCTTATTCGGGTGCAATTAAAAGAACAGGAAAACGATCTTCCACTTGCTGTTCCTGTGCTAGGGAAATCCGGTTCTATCTCTACTCTCTCTCGCGCCCATGGATATTTTTTCATTGATGAGGCATCACAGGGAATCAACAAAAACACTCAAGTAAAGGTGCGGCTCTTATCATGACACAAAAAAATATCTATGTAAAAAACATGCCTCTCAATGAGGCCAAAGAAAAATGGAATACTGCACTCCATGCAATCAACTTTTTTAACAGCGCAGCAACTGTAGAAATTGCCGTAGAAGAAGCACTGGGACAGATCACTGCTGCCCCTGTTTTTGCCGCCCATTCTTCTCCTGCCTATAATGCAGCCGCTATGGATGGAATTGCGGTTCATTTTGCTGATCTGGCCTCTGCAAGCGATGCGGCACCTGTTCGCCTGACAAAAAACCAGTTCTGTCCGGTAAACACCGGAAACAACCTGCCGCAGGAATTTGACGCAGTTGTGATGATAGAAGATGTTCACTA
>JAOZTO010000192.1 GCA_029942265.1 Desulfocapsa sp. | reverse complement strand
GATGTCGCAGTAAAAAAAGCACCAAAAGCCCAGTGCGCAGGTAATACTCCGATAAGTGAAAAAGGAATGGCAGCCATAACCACCAGAGGTGTCATATAATCCTTAAACCATCCCACCATAAGCATATAAATAAGAACCATAACCACACAGAAAGCAAGCCCAAGATCACGAAATACTTCTAGGGTGATATGCCATTCTCCATCCCATTTCATGGATGGTTGATCATTGGTGAACGGTTGATTAAGGTTAAAAATTTCTACATTATCACCACTCCCCCCAAAGTCTGCCGGATCAAGTTTAGCAAGCTGTTTGTTCATATCAAATATCGCATACACAGGACTTTCAACTGTGCCCGCTACATCACCAGTTACATAGATAACCGGTTTTAGATTCTTACGATAAATCGCCTGCTCCACTGGTACTTCATTCACCTGCACAAGTTCTCTTAAAGGAACAAGCGGTGCCGCAGGATTTCTGGCAGAACGTAAACCAATATTGAGTAAGCCTTCAATGGAAGTACGCATGGAACGAGGAAGTTCAAGGACTATATCAACCTCTTCCTTATCACTTGGCCGATGGAACAGGTCTATGGCCATGCCTTGCATCCCGATTTGTACAGCACGAGTAATCTCTTCCTCCGAGATATGGTTTAAGGCTGCTTTTTCCTTATCGACAGTGAGCACCATTCGATTGCGTTCCGTCTCCCGATACCAATCCACATCAACCACACCTTCGGTTGTATCAAAGATTGTTTTCACAGCTTCGGCAAGTTTTACCCGATCTTCTTCAGTGGGACCGTAAACTTCGGCAACCAGAGTCTGAAGGACTGGGGGACCTGGAGGGACTTCTGCAACAGCAACAGTTGCACCGTATTTTTTTGCAATCTCTGTGAGTTCAGGTCGCACACGAACGGCAATGCCATGACTCTTCAGTTTTCGATCATGTTTGGGGAGGAGATTAACCTGAATATCAGCAACCGTAGGCCCATGTCGTAAAAAATAATGCCGTACAAGCCCATTAAAATTATAGGGAGATGCAACACCAGTATATATCTGATAATTAACTACGGCCGGATCATGTTTAATAACTTCAGCCATCTCAAGAGCTACTCTGCTTGTCTGTTCGAGGGTTGAGCCTTCCGGCATATCAAGAATTACCTGAAATTCACTCTTGTTATCAAAGGGCAGCATCTTCACCTTTACCATTCCAAAATACATCATGGAGCAGGCACCAAGTAACATGGCGATAATGGTTACGAAAAAAAACAGGCGGGCAACACCACTCGCTAAAAGTGGATCCATAATCCGGTGATAAAGCCGTGTGAAAAAATCATCTGGTGCATGATCTTCGTCAACATGTTCCGAAGTTGATTCTGTTGAGCTGTTCTTTTGTCGCAATATTCGTACAGCAGCCCAAGGTGTTACCGTAAATGCAATAATCACGGAAAATACCATGGCGGCAGAAGCTCCAATTGGAATGGGACGCATATAAGGCCCCATAAGTCCTCCCACAAAAGCCATGGGGAGAATTGCCGCTATCACTGCAAGTGTTGCAAGAATTGTGGGATTTCCAACCTCAATCACAGCCTCAGTGGCAATGGTTACCATTGTCTTTCCCTTACTGCCAGGCAAACGTACATGTCTGACTATATTTTCCACCACCACAATGGCATCATCAACCAGTATTCCAATGGAAAAAATAAGCGCAAAGAGCGTGATACGATTCAGTGTATATCCGTACAGATAAAATACCATCAAGGTGAGAGCAAGAGTGGATGGAATAGCAAGCATAACCACTGTAGATTCCCGCCATCCCAGAAAGAAAAGAATCAGAATCGCCACTCCAAAAACTGCAATACCCAAATGAAGAAGTAATTCATTGGATTTCTCAGCAGCCGTCTCTCCATAATTACGAGTGATTGTAACACTTATGTCATCTGGTATTAACGTACCCTTCAGGCTATCTACCTTTTCAAGAATTTCATCGACCACACTCACAGCATTGGAGCCTGGCCTTTTTGCGATAGATAATGTTACAGCCGCTTCTTCACTGCGACCATTTACTGTCCCAAAAAGAACATAATTATCCGGTTCTTCAGGGCCATCAAGAATCGTGGCAACTTCAGAAAGATACACTGGGCTATTCCCATACACACCAACCACAACACGGCCTATTTCTTCTTTATTTTTGAGATAGGTTCCGGTTTGCAGGAGTATCTCCTTGTTCATCGCCACAATCTTGCCCGTATAATTTTGACGATTAGCCTGCTGTAAAGCTGGCATTAACTCAGCAACTGTGAGGTTTCTGGAGGCAAGAAGGAGAGGATCAAACTGAATACGTACTTTTCTTTTAGTACCACCAATTAATGTAGTTTCTGCAACATTATGGATACTTTTTACAGAGTCGTCTACTTCGGCTGCCAAACGACGCAAAGTAAAGTGATCATACCTTTTAGAGTGAAAAGTAAGTGCCAAAATTGGAACATCATCAATTATGTGGGGCTTAACAATTGGTTGGGACACACCGTGGGGAATTCGATCAATATTTGTGGCCAGTTTTTGATTCAACCTGACAATAGAAGTCTCCAGATTCTCTCCCACATAAAACCGCACCACAAGCAAACTTTGTCCAGGCATGGAGGTTGAATATATATATTCAACACCTGGTAGCTCATAGAGCAGCTTCTCCATAGGGATGGACATGCGTTGTTCAACTTCCTGAGGAGTCGCACCCGGCATGGAAACCATAACATCAATCATGGGTACTTTTATCTGAGGTTCTTCCTCCCTTGGAAGCAGCATTAACGCCATTACTCCTAAAAGCATGGAGGCGATGATACCTAAGACTGTCAGCTTGGAGTCAACAAACGCTGTTGCCATTCTTCCGGCAATCCCGGGGTGTTCAATTTCCTGATTTTTCATTAGTACCTTAGTTCTGATTACAGTTTTCAGACTTTTACGAAGCTGTCAAATTTGACATTTTTATAGCAATAAAATGAGCCGGAGAGTTTTTTATGACGTCATCGGAGTTTAATATCCAAAGGTTGACCATCCTGTAACGTATCAATATTGGTAACAACCGCCACTTCCCCAGGATCAAGACCAGAAATAATCTCAACAGTATCATTGTATATTGCACCAGTTCTAATTAGGCGCATCCTTGCGGTTTTATCACTCGTATCAACCACAAAAACAATTTCAAGCTGTCCTTTTTTCAGAACCGCTGCCTTGCTGAGTAGTACTGTTGATTCGCCACTCCCCTCAAGAGCTATACGAGCAAACTGCCCCACACGAAGATCAGGACCTGATTCTATATCTATCTTAACAGGAGCTGTGCGTGACACAGGATTAGCAGCAGGTGCGACCTCAGCCACCCTTCCAGTAAGACTCATTTTAGCCGATGGAATCTCAATAGATAAATCATCTCCCTCCGACACCTTCAAAAGAAGAGCCTCAGGAACTTCCGCAACCACCTGTAGCCTTTCACTGTTCTCCATTTGCAATAAGGCTTTTCCAGGAGATGCAATATCTCCTATGTTTGCAATCTTATTGGTAATAGTTCCAGAAAAAGGTGCTGTGATAATAGTATAGTCAAGCATGGTTTGAGCTTCTTTGTACGCTGCTTCAGCAATACGTGTCACATCCTTTAGGGATTTAACAGTCTCTTGGGTAGAAGCCCCCTGTTTCTGTAATTTTTTTTCACGGACAAGGTTTCGACGAGCTTGGGACAACTGTGCCTCAGCCTGCAAAACCTTGGCCGATATCTCACCTGCACTGATTTTAAGCAACACCTCACCTTTCTGCACTCGTGATCCCAAAACCACAGGCAATTCGATTATCTGTCCTGCAATACGTGCTGAAATGGAAGCTTTTTCCACTGCCGCAATAGTTCCAACCACCTCAATACGGGATCGAACCATCCCTTTTGTTACCTCCGCCACATCAACGGTCACAGTTGCCAGAGGTTGAATATCTGATTTTTTCTGTTCATCATGTCCCTTACAACCGGGCAAGAACAGAACCCCACTAAAGAGTAGTAGCCCAAATGCCATTGTATTCAACTTCATCACTTACTTTCTCCTTCTTTAAACATCCCTTCAAATTGCGGTAACCCCATAGCTCTTCGTAAATCTGCACTTGCCACGCTGATACTCGCACTGGCTACACTTTGCCTAACCAGTGCATCGGTGAGCCGCATCTCCACATCAATAAGATCAGAGGAAAGAATCACTCCTTCCCGAAATCGTGTTCGGCTCAAACGGGCACTTTCCTCAGCCTGTTCCACCATTTTATTGGTCACCTCAAGACGCTGTACTGCCTGATGGTAATTTAGATCAGCCTGTTTTACCTCCAGATCCATTGCAAGCTCAATTTTTTCAAGCTGTGCCCTAACTGTTGACAATTCAGCCATAGCTTGAGCGATATCAGCAGACGTTTTATGTCCATCAAAGATGCGGTAATTGACCTTCACGCCAGCCATCCAGGAATCTCCATTTCCGTCTACTACAAAGCCCTTATCATACTGATATGATGCAAATCCATCCACGGTTGGCAACTTACCGCCATGGGCTGCCTCTAATTTTGCTACTGCTACCTGTTCGGCACGTTTATAACTATCAAGTTCAGGGCGCAGCGCATATGAGCGTTCCGAAGGAATAGTCTGCACATATTTTTGCGTCAGATCAATTTGTACTGCGCTCCTCTGCAGCCCTAATAAATTTAGAAAAACTTTCCTGCTAAGTTCAAGACGATGTGTTGCCAGTATAAGATTTTCACTGGCACGAGACTCTTGAACTTCAAGGTTTAGAAGGTCTGCCTTAAGAAGATCGCCCGCCTGAAAACGCGCCCGTGCCACCTCAAGGGAAGCCTGAATTGCCGCAATAGAAACAGTCCGTGCCTCTAGTAATTTTTGAGCTTGAATAATTCCCTGAAAACTGCGCACAACTTCAAATGCAAGGCGTGAATGCACCACTTCACGTTCTGCATGGGAACGCGCCAATCCTGCCTCCGCAGCCTCCACACCGGCCTGATCACGACCGCCATTGTACAATCGGTACTCAACTCCAGCACGAAGATTCAGATCATCTGTACGACCTGGATCGTTAAAATCAATGGATGGGGTAAAATTACCCTGATTAAGAATATTACCAAACGAATACATGGGATTATTTGTTTGACCATATAGTGCTGATATATCAACACTGGGATAATAACCGACCTTTGCTCGCTCAACCGCCGCTCCTGCCATATTGATACGCTGCAGGGCAATACGGTTATCTGGGCTGTTGAGTAAAGCAAACTCCACACTGTTTTTGGCAGTCCATACCTTGGGAACAACTGGAGGACTATTCGATGCAGATGCATACAGGGGATACAAAAGAACAAAAAAACAAATACAAATACTTCCTAATTTACTCATGCCAACACTCACTGGTATTCCATTTATAATAACGGCTCATCTAT
>JAOZTO010000191.1 GCA_029942265.1 Desulfocapsa sp. | reverse complement strand
CAGCACCTACAGCACCTACAGCACCTAAAAACAAAACGGTTGCAAAACCAAATGTACAGAAAAAAGTTGCAAAGGTTAAAGTCGATACAAGCATCAGAGTTCACGTAAGCTTACTAGATTCTTTAATGACACTCGCTGGCGAACTTGTCCTCAGTCGTAATCAATTATTGCAAACTCTATCGTCTGGTGACACCCAAAATGCTGAAAATGTAGGCCAGCGAATCGATTCAATCACCTCCGAACTACAAGAAGCTATTATGCTGACTCGTATGCAACCTATTGGTAATGTTTTTGGAAAATTTCCAAGGGTTGTCCGCGATCTTTCAGCAAAATTAAACAAAGATATAGACCTTACCATTGTTGGAAAAGATGTAGAGCTTGATAAAACTATTATTGAGTCCATCAACGATCCATTAACACACCTCATCCGTAACTCTGTCGATCATGGCATTGAGATGCCAGACATTCGAACCAAACTTGGAAAATCAGCAAAGGGTCTTGTTATCCTTAAAGCATATCATGCGGCAGGACAGGTCGTAATCGAAATCAGCGATGACGGTAAGGGATTGGATGGTGATGTGCTTGCTGAAGCTGCTATCAACAAAGGCTTAATTACCACCGAACAAGCACAACTCATGTCCGAGAAGGAAAAGGTCAACCTTATTCTTCTGCCAGGATTCTCAACAGCCAAAGAGGTCACGGATGTTTCTGGTCGTGGCGTTGGTATGGACGTTGTTAAAACAAATCTCGATCAACTTGGTGGTCAGGTTGATATTATTTCTGAGGTTGGGCAGGGAACGACTATTTACATTAAACTACCACTGACCCTCGCTATTATCCCCTGCCAGATTATTATGACTGGTGGTGAACGCTATGCAATTCCTCAAGTGAATCTTGAAGAATTGCTCCGTATTCCTGCCGGACAGGTAAAAGACCGAATAGAACGTGTTGGTACCGCTGAAGTTGTAAGACTTCGCGGAAATCTTCTTCCACTGATACGGCTTGCTGATGTTCTCAATGTCGATAGAACATATTATAATCAAGATGATAATTCATTACAAACTGACAGAAGAGATCGAATCTCAGATCGCAGAGGAAAGGACACCCCACTTGGTGAGGATGACACACTCTCTTCAGATGTAGCAGATAATGGAGAAACTCCAGAAAGAATTATTAGCGATAGACGATACACTGCATCTAGTGCATTAAATATTGTCGTTGTGTCAAATGGATCCCTTAAATACGGCCTTATTGTTGACAAACTACAAGATTCTGAAGAAATTGTAATAAAACCATTAGGAAAGCACCTACAAAACTGCAAAGGGTATGCAGGAGCCACTATTATGGGTGATGGTCGTATTGCACTCATCCTTGATGTTGCCAATATTGCCATCATGGCTGAACTTACTTCACTTGATGGCTCTGACAGAGCTAGCGAAGTAGCTCAGGCTGCAGAGGAACTTGTCAAGGCACAAAAAGACAAACAGGCACTACTGACCTTTAGAAGTTCAGAAACAGAACAATTTGCCGTTCCTCTTAATCAGGTTGAACGAATAGAAAAGATCAAACGTTCTGACATAGAAGAACTTGGCGGTAAGAGGGTTATGCAATATCGAGGTGGAAGTCTCTCGCTTATTGCCGTCGATGATGTAGCTATGGTTAACCCCATAGCAGACCATGAAGATCTACTTGTTATAGTTTTCAACATTGCGTCTCAGATTGTTGGATTACTTGCTATAGGACCAATAGATGCACTTGAAATTTCTGTATCAATTGACGATACAACCTTAAAACAACCAGGAATAATGGGTTCAACTATCATCAAAGGGCAGACCACGATGCTTGTTGATATTTTCGAGGTGGTTGAGTCTTTATTCCCTGAATGGTTTGAAAATCAGGCAATATACGAAGCAGAGAACGATGATTCAAAAACACCAGTTATTCTTATTGCAGAAGATTCAAATTTTTTCAGGAATCAGGTAAGAAATTACATGACCGAATCAGGCTATGAAGTTATCGAAGGTGAAGATGGTGCCATCGCTTGGGATCTTTTACAGGAACATGGTGACGAAATTAGCATAGTCGTAACAGATATTGAGATGCCAAACATGGATGGTTTTCAATTGACAGAAACCATACGAAAAGATGCTCGCTTTTCTAAGATTCCTATAATTGCATTGACAACACTTGCCGGTGAAGAGGATGTGGCAAAAGGAAAAGCCGTTGGAGTTGATGAATATCACATAAAACTCGACAAAGAAAAACTCATGGCCTCTGTTCATCATTACGTCAAGCAATCATTCTAAAATCAGGTAACACGTATTTAAGCAGGAGAACAGCAAATGAACAACCAAAACGATTCAGTCAACCAGAACCTTGTGGAACTATCCACATTTTTTGTTGGTGACGCTCTTTGTGGTATGGATATCCTTAAAATACAGGAAATCAACAAACTCATTGACATGACAACTGTCCCACAGGCACCAAGTTATGTCCTTGGTATCCTGAATCTTCGTGGCCAAATTATCACTAGTATAGACCTCAGCAAAAAACTTGGGTTAGGTACTACAAATCTCTCCCACGATCCACGTAATATCATTGTGAACTCTAAGGGTGAACATATTGGGTTGTTAGTGAAAAAAATTAGTGATGTTGTCCAGGCAGACACCACAAAGTTTGAACCTCCCCCATCAAATATGGCGGGAATTCAAGGGAATTTTTTCACTGGCGTTTACAAAACAAAAGACAAACTTATTGGTATCTTAGATGTTGATAAAGTTCTGCGATTAGAAGAGACAAAATAATGTTGATTGGTAAAAAACTCCGTATTCTCGTTGTTGATGACACTATTGTATATCGTAAAGCTGTTTCAGATATTCTTTCTGAAATACCAGGTGTTGAGGTAGTAGGTGTCGCCCACAATGGCAAAATTGCCATGTCTAAAATAAAAACGCTGAAACCAGATTTACTAACGCTAGATATCGAAATGCCAGAAATGAACGGCATAGAAGTTTTACGTGAATTGCATAAGAGTTACCCCAAAACCGGTGCAATAATGGTTTCTACTCTCACCACCGATGGTGGAGAGATGACCATGAAAGCTCTTGAATTAGGTGCATTTGACTTTATTCTTAAACCCACATCTAAAAACCCTGCTGAGAGCAAAAAACAACTAAAAGATTCAATAGCACCTATTATCAGAGAATTTAAAAGTTCTAGAAATGCATCATCACTCCTTATTAATAAAGGGAAATTTAATAAAATAAATAAACCGGTTCGCCGACCAGCACTAAAACCATTATCTACTGCTCGCCAATCAACAAATACATCTAGCATAAATACAATATCTTCAAAGCCTGCCGTCCGTAGAGGTAAGTCTGAAATTATTACTATTGGTATTTCCACGGGTGGTCCAAATGCACTAACCCAAATGCTTCCGATGTTGCCAGGTGACCTTGGCGTCCCCATTGTAATCGTTCAGCATATGCCACCTGTTTTCACTAAATCTCTTGCTACGAGTCTGGATAACAAATGTGCCCTGACAGTCAAAGAAGCCCAGGACAGAGAAGATTTACAGGATAACACTGTATACATTGCACCAGGCGGTAAACAGATGAGACTTGTTGCCAGTGCAGATGGTAGAAATCGACAAATTAAAATCACTAACGACCCACCTGAAAATTCTTGCCGCCCTTCTGCTGATTACTTATTCCGATCCGTTGGTGATTATTATGTTGGTCGAACCACGGCCGTAATCATGACCGGTATGGGATCTGATGGAACAAAGGGACTTGAAATCTTAAAACAAAAAGGAGCAACAATCATAGCCCAGAGCGAAGATACTTGTGTTGTTTTTGGTATGCCAAAAAAACCGATTGAATCCGGACTTGCTGATGTGATCGCTCCGTTAAATAAAATTGCTGATGAAATTGTCAAAAGCGTTCGATAATACTCCACTTATGTCAAGATCAATTCCTTTCAAATACTTATGATAAAGATTACGCCTACAGAGTTAAAAAACATTGCTCAATACATCCACGATATATCTGGGATATATTTGGATCAAAGCAAGTCGTATCTTTTTGAGACCAGACTCTCTTCTATTGCTGAACAACTTGGTTGTTCTTCCTATCAGCAATTATGCGATAAGGCTAAACGTGAAGCTAGTAAAGCTATTGAACGGAAAATAATAGATGCTATTTCCACTAATGAAACCTTATTCTTTCGAGATAATGGCCCTTTTGAACTCCTGCAACATAAAATATTACCTGAAATCATAGATCTTCGTGCTCCTGGATCACCACGACTTAAAACAAATATTAAAATCTGGAGTGCAGCATCCTCAACTGGGCAAGAATTGTATTCTGTTGCAATGACTATTCTTGATCTACTTAGTTCACAGATGGATAAGTTCAATTTTAAGCTCCTTGGAACTGATATATCCGATAATGCTGTAAAACAAGCTAGTTATGGTAAGTATAATAAATTTGAGATAGAACGTGGTCTTCCAAGACAAACACTTCAAAAGTATTTCACGCTGTTTGGTGATTCGTGGAAAGTAAAAGATGAATTGAGAAGTATGGTTAATTTTCGTAAATTAAATCTCATGCTACCTTTCACTGGGCTTGGAAAATTTGATATTATTTTTTGTCGTAACGTTGCAATCTATTTCACCCTTGCAGATCGTAAAAAACTTTTCAATAAATTGGCCGATAGTCTGGCAGACGATGGCTTTCTTATTATAGGATCAACTGAATCTCTTACTGGCATATGTCCACGATTTATCCCCAAAAGACATTTACGATCCATTTTCTACCAGAAAAAAAACTGAGGTTTTGTAATGAATAACCTGACCATACTTGTTGTTGATGATGATCCTGTTATCAGAAGACTTCTTGAACAACGCCTAAAAAAAGAGCAGTACGAAGTCTTATTGGCTGAGGATGGATATAAGGGGAATGATATGCTCTCTAGTAATCATATTGACGTCGTTCTTACAGACCTCATGATGCCTGGAGATATTGGAGGAATTGAAGTCCTTGAGTTTGCCAAGGAACTTAACAGAAATATCGAAGTTATACTTATAACTGCTCACTCTTCTGTTGACACTGCTGTTGAGGCAATGAAAAAAGGTGCCTCTGATTACCTGGAAAAACCAATTAATTTCACAGAACTTTTCCTGAGACTTGAACGAATTTCTACTATGCGTGGTCTTCTACGTAGTGCAGAAGATTTACGTCAAGCGATGGATGTTACTGAAAGTACAGCTGCGGAAACCATTCAAAATCTTGAGGTCGCAGCTGGTGGTCTTCAGAACAAGATGGATAACATTGAGACTCTCTTAACTTCCGATACCATTGTAGCAGAAGAAAAGGTTACCCAAGCACTTCATATTATACTTGATTGGAAATAGATAACGTAAATATTCGGCTAGCACCTCATCTTCGTTCGATCCGGCTTGTTCACATATGAACAAATATAGTTCACAAGCCG
>JAOZTO010000190.1 GCA_029942265.1 Desulfocapsa sp. | reverse complement strand
TGGGCTGTTTTGAACCCAACCCGAATATTTACAAAATTTCAAAATTTGTCTTTCTGAATTTGTCAAGAAAAAAAATGGCATTATCGTGAGAATTTATTTTATAATTGAAAGACGTTATGCAAGTTCCTAACCGGAAGTCACTGAGTTTTTTTAGGCTACCCTTTAGTTGCCCCTGATTACTCTTTTTCTTCTTCAGGAGGTTGCGCCCATTCCTGGAAGCGATAAATTAACCTTCTTTTCTTTTGGTTTTTTTCCAGTCGCATCCACTACTCGACGAACAACTCTTGTTGATACACGCCTTCCTTTGGCACCTGCCCCTTTTAACAAATACTCATCAAACTCTATTTCAACAATATTTGTCTTTGCACGGGGTGATGGCATCAAACTTGCTCTGGCTCTTTTTCCTTCTCCAAAAGAAAGCAGAAGTATTTTAGAGCGCTTATGGTTTTCAAAAAGTTTATATTCTTTATCAAGAATAAATTTAGGCGTTGAAAAACGTTTTACGTAACAGAGGTTCTGGCGCCCTTCCCTGTAAACCATATTAAAAACTAAACCTTTTTTCATCTTGCCAATCCATCGAACATCATGGCCGACAAACAATTTATCGGTTACCTGGATTACTTTATAGATCCCTGTTTCGTAGAGTAATAACAGTCGATCGTATTCAGAACAGCTAATGGAAAATTCTGGCTCATCTCCACTTGACTTGATTTGGTAACCCAAAAAACCCTCTTCCCTATCGTAACAAACCGTAAGATTAGACAGTGCTACCCTACGAACACTGACCTCTGTAAATTCCTTGAATTCAGTACGACGAGGATATTTTGCACCATATTTATCTAGTATTTTATCAATATAGTTTGTGGTAAACAAAACCATATCTTTTAAATGGATCAGTATAGTTTTGATGTCAGCACGGATCGATTTTATTTCTTTTTTCTGTTTATTAATATCATATCTTGAAATTCTTTTGATTTTTATTTCAAGAAGCCTTTCAATATCGTCAACAACTATAGGTCGATCCAGTTCATCCTGGAACTGCGCAAGTGCTTTGTCAACACCATCGACAACAGCTTTATAGCTGGTTTTTTCTTCTATTGTTTTATAGATACGTTCTTCGATAAAGATTTGTTCAAGTAAGCGCGCATGAAGTTTTTCTTCGAGACGATTTTTGTCAATTTCAAGCTCACGCTGTAAGTCGGCTAGGAGTTTCGCTGTATTATGATGTAAAACCTCGTTAACCGTGGAAGTTCTAGGAACACCACCTTGGACAAGAGTTAGATTGGGACTGATCGAAACTTCACAGTCAGTAAAGGCATAAAGTGCTTTTATGGTATCTTTTGCATAAATGCCTCGTGCAAGTTTGATCTCTATTTCAACTTCTTCTGCTGTGTAATCGTTAATGGATACTATTTTAATTTTTCCTGATTTAGCAGCCTTTTCAACTGAATCAATAAGGGACTGGGTTGTGGTTGTGTACGGGATTTCCTTAATAAGGATTGTTTTTTCATTAGCTTCTTCCATTTTTGCACGACAGCGAATTTTTCCGTTGCCATTGTTATACATGGAAATATCGACCATTCCACCCTGTGGAAAATCAGGAAACAGGGTAAACTCTTCATTTTTTAGTATTTTTTTCTGGGCATCAAGTAATTCACAAAAATTGTGAGGCATAATTTTTGTTGCCATACCTACTGCAATTCCTTCGGCGCCTTGGAGTAATAATAAAGGAATTTTACACGGTAAAGTAACAGGTTCCAGCATCCTGCCATCGTATGAATCAACAAACTCGGTAAGATCTTTATTAAAAAGGATTTCTCTGGAAAGCGGTGAAAGTCGACACTCAATATACCTTGGTGCAGATGCAGAATCTCCTGTGAAGATATTTCCGTAATTCCCTTGCCGTTCAATCAGGTAGCCTTTGTTGGCAAGATTCACTAGAGCTGCAAAAATAGATTGATCTCCATGTGGATGCAGTTTCATAGTTGCCCCAACAACATTGGCAACTTTATGAAAACGGCCATCGTCCATAAGATGAAGCGTTTGCAGAATACGACGCTGAACAGGCTTTAGGCCATCGTTGATATCTGGAATAGCACGTTCTTTTATGACATAAGAGGTGTATTCAAGAAAATTGTATTCAAACAGTTGCTGTAATTTTCCGTGCTGTGATTCCACTTGTTTCCCTACAGAAGATTTTCCATGATATAGGCTTTACGTTCAGGTGTGTTTTTTCCCATATAAAAAGAGAGAATTTCGCTCATCTCGCCCACCGACCCCATTTCAACTTGTTTTAAAATGATTTCAGGGCCGATGAATTGCTTAAACTCTTTTGGAGATATTTCGCCCAAACCCTTGAATCTTGTTGTTTCTACAGCCTTCTTCACCTTCCCTTTTCCTTGCAGCTTTTTAGTTGCTGTCTCTTTTTCTTTTTCGGTATAACAGTAAAAAGTTTCACGTTTATTTCGTACCCTGAATATTGGTGTTTCAAGAATATAAACAT
The DNA here is from genome assembly GCA_029942265.1 of Desulfocapsa sp. Classification (GTDB taxonomy): domain Bacteria; phylum Desulfobacterota; class Desulfobulbia; order Desulfobulbales; family Desulfocapsaceae; genus Desulfocapsa. The sequence goes on along the minus strand of JAOZTO010000190.1, from coordinate 3,020 downwards.
GCCCTCGTTTAACAAGAGATTCAAAATAATGAAGGAAAAAAGTGAGTAAAAGATTCCGAATATGGAGTCCATCAACATCAGCATCAGTTGCAAGAATAACCTTGTCAAAACGGAGGTCTTTGATTGATTCCTCAATGTTTAGGGCACGCATAAGCGAATACATTTCATCGTTTTTATAGAGCACTGCAAGTTTTTGCCCAAGCACATTCATGGGCTTGCCCTTCAGGGAAAAAACAGCTTGGGTGAGTGGATCTCTGGAAGAAACGATAGATCCAGCAGCAGATTGACCTTCTGTAATAAAAATCATATTTTCCTGATTTTCAGCAGATGGTTTATTGCGTGCTGGGTGATGCTTACAGTCTTTTAGCTGGGGGATTTTAAGAGCAACTTTTCTGGCCTTAGCTTTTGCTTCCTTGCGAACACTTTGTAACTCTTTCCTAATCCTCTGATTACGCTGTACTTTTTCAAGGAGACGTTCGGCAAGTTCGGCATCTTTATAAAGCGCACCCGAAACACTGTCTTTAACCTTATTAACTATCCAGGCACGAATATCGGTATTACCAAGTTTATTTTTTGTCTGAGATTCAAATACCGGCTCAACAATTTTAACCGAAAGTGTGCCAACTATGCCGTCTCTAACGTCGTTTCCGCTGAATTTTTTATTGGAAAACTCATTAACTCCCTTCAGAATGCCTTCACGAAATGCAGAAAGATGAGTTCCGCCTTCACTGGTATAGGTTCCATTTACAAAACTGTAATAGGTATCATTATATCCTTCACTATGTGAGAAAGCAAACTCAAGCGTTGGGTCTTGGTAGTAAATTGGATCGTAAATACCTTCTTCACCGAGTTCTTTTCCAAGCAAATCCAACAGGCCATTTTCAGAATAATAACAATTATTATCGAGATAAATCTTTAATCGAGCGTTCAAATAAGCGTAACGCCAAAGACGTTTTTCAACGTATTCTATGTCAAAATGAAAATCAGAAAACAAGGCGTCATCTGGAAGAAATTCTACAAGAGTTCCATCCGGTTCTTTTGATGTACCCTTTTCTTTTCCCTGTAATACACCACTAATAAAGTTAGCAGAGGCAAATTTTCCGTCACGAAAGGCCGTAACCTTGAAGTAACTGGACATGGCATTCACAGCCTTGGTACCAACTCCGTTTAAGCCTACTGAAAATTGAAAAACATCAGTGGAGTATTTAGCGCCTGTATTTATTTGTGATACGCATTCCACAACTTTTCCAAGGGGGATGCCTCGTCCAAAATCTCTTACATGAACACGACCCTCCTCAGAAATAGAAACAGTTACTTTTTCCCCTGCACCCATGATAAATTCATCGACTGCGTTATCTATAATCTCTTTAAGCAGGATATAGATTCCATCATCTGGGTGTGTTCCTGAACCAAGGCGCCCGATATACATACCTGGACGCTTTCGAATGTGCTCAAGGGAACTAAGTGTTTTTACTTTACTTTCGTCGTAAACTTGTGGTTTAGCAGGCATATTAACAGGTGTTATGTGGGATTCTGATGGCTGATTAATTGAAACATTGCAATTGTATTGCATTTTACTATATTTCGCAAGAGACGTAATGACAGATCAGCAAGATATAATAGTGGTACATCCAGATACAGTTCACAGTATAGTCAATTATTTGTAACTATTCGATGTGCCTCATATTCGTTCATTTGTACATTTAAGCCTTTGCATCTTGTTTATGTAAAGATGAAAACGGTTCACGCCTTCATTTCCTAACATGATATGGGGTTTGAATATTTGTGGTATTCACCTTGTTTGTTAAGTTAAAAACTGATGGTTTTAAAATTTGATTGTTAAAAAACAAAAAAATGGTTTGCCTTACATTGATTTTTTCTATATATCTTATAAATAGATTTTATTGAATTGTTATATTGTTCTTGCTTATGTGCTTATTATCCACATAATTTTTTATTCTGTATTTATTATAGTAAATACAGAATAAAGAAAATTATGTTATTGATAAGCATTTAATTTAATGACAAATACCATAGGGAGGAGAACAGAAAAGTTCGTATTTACCATTGTGGAAAAATGATTTAAAAGAAGATAAAGCTAATTATTAATTATACCGATTTTAGGAGAAAAAAATGAAAAAATTTGTATCTAATGTTGCTATTGGTTGTGGATTTGCTCTTATTCTTGCATCAACCCCATCTTTTGCCCAAGATCAATTTGTTACCATCGGAACCGGTGGTGTTACTGGTGTTTACTATCCAACTGGTGGAGCAATTTGTCGTCTTGTGAATAAATCCAGAAAGGATCATGGTATTCGTTGCTCAGTAGAAAGTACCGGTGGTTCTGTGTACAATCTCAATACCATTGCTGCAGGCGAACTTGACATGGGTGTTGCCCAATCAGATTGGCAGTATCACGCATATAATGGTACCTCAAAATTTGAGAAAAAAGGACCAAATAAAAAATTGCGCGCTGTCTTCTCTGTTCATCCTGAACCATTTACAGTTGTTGCCCGCGCAGACTCTGGAATTAAAGATTTTAAAGATCTGAAGGGAAAACGAGTAAACATTGGTAACCCAGGCTCTGGACAACGTGGCACAATGGAAGTCCTGATGGAGAGTTATGGTTGGACAAAAGATGATTTCAAACTTGCTTCTGAGTTGAAATCTTCCGAGCAGTCTAAAGCACTGTGTGATAATAAAATTGATGCCATGGTTTTCACCGTTGGCCATCCAAGCGGATCTATTAAAGAAGCAACAACTTCCTGTGATGCTGTTATGGTTAGTGTAACAGGACCTGAAGTTGAAAAACTTGTTTCGGATAACGATTATTATCGTTCTGCTATTATCCCTGGTGGAATGTATCGTGGTACAGATGCTGACACACCAACCTTTGGTGTTGGTGCAACATTTGTTTCTTCAACAGATGTTCCAGATGACGTTATTTATAACGTAGTAAAAGCTGTTTTTGAGAATTTCGACCAATTCCAGAAACTTCATCCTGCATTCAAAAACCTGAA
>JAOZTO010000189.1 GCA_029942265.1 Desulfocapsa sp. | reverse complement strand
GAATATTTACCTTGCTCAAATGGAAGCCACTTGCGGTTGCTATCCTGCATAGCCTTACTTATGGGTATTTGAATGGTTTGGAACTTTATACTTTATCTGCTCTATGGTCTCTCCTTTTTCACTTTGGGAATTGCAATTCTCTCAAGAGAAACAAAGCTCAGCGAACTGGGTATTGCCAAGATTATCTGGCTACTGGCTGTCTTTGGTATTATTCACGGCTTTCATGAGTGGGTTGAATTTTCAGCACAACTCAATCCTGAAATCAAGACTCCAGCATTTTTCCTATTCCGCCTGATTGCGGTAAGTACATCTTTTTTATTCCTTTTTTACTTTGGTTTATTTTTAAACATTATAACTATTTATGGCGACAAATCGCTCCAAACAATTCCAAAAACAATTAAAGCTTTTGTTGGTTTCTTCGCCCTGGTATTAATTTTTATTGCAATTTATCTCGATTTTGAAACAGATAAAGACCTTAATGTCCGTCATTGGGTAGCATTTCCCGGAGGTTTACTCTCCGGCATCGGTCTAATCATGTATTCTAGAACTGTTCGTACTTTCTCGTCCAAAGTAGCAGGGAATTTCATCTTAGCCGGTAGTTTTATGATCTGTTACGCAATTATTAGCGGACTTGTTCCCTCTGATGCTGTTCTGCCCATTGTTGATGTACCAATCATTCTTTTCAGGGGAGGAAGTGCATTCTTAATCATGTTCTATACAATTCGAGCACTTTCCGTTTTCAGCCTTGAACAAAACAGAATAATCAATGACAAATTGCTACGATTCTCGCAATCAGAAAAACTCACGTCGATGGGCATTCTGGCAGCTGGAATTGCCCATGAAATAAACAATCCTCTCGCAAACGTCTCGCTAAACCTTGAATTACTGAAAGATATGGTGGAACCCACTGAAAGGATCAGCAAGAAGATGGATGCAATAGAACGTAATGTCAGCCGTGCATCACGAATTGCTAAAGAGTTGCTGCATTTTTCCCGGGAAAAAGAAACCGATCTCGTGGATACCGACATCAATCAGGTGCTGCAAAGTACAAAAAATCTTCTCAAAAATCAGGTACTCCATTCTATTATTTCTCTGCAGTTGGGAAGTATTCCACTGATCAAAGGTATCCCCTGGAAACTGGAAGAAGTTTTTATTAACATCCTGATGAACAGTCTTGATGCCTGCGAAGAACAAGATCACGTGGAAGTGGAAACACTTCGGGACGGTGCTGTAATTATGGTCGTAATAACAGATACCGGTCATGGTATTCGTGAGGATTCAATACACCAGGTTTTTGATCCATTTTTCACAACAAAGGAAATTGGTAAAGGTACCGGGCTTGGCCTGTCTGTTTGTTATAATATAATAAAACAACATAATGGAGAAATTTCATTGATGAGTAGCGACCTTGGAGGAACAATTGTGACAATAACATTCCCGGTACCAAAAGATGACGTCTAACATTATTGTAGTCGACGATGATCAGGATCTGCGTGAAAGCATAGTAGAGGTCCTCATAGATAATGGTTTTAGGACAATGAGTTGTGAATCTGCAGAAATTGCTCTTCAGAAAGTTGCAATCGAAATCCCCAGTCTTGTCATTGTTGATAATATGATGCCGGGAATGGGGGGAATGGCATTTATTCCCCTGCTGAAAAAAGACTATCCCAGTGTTAAAATCATTATGATCACTGCATTTTCTACAATTGACAACGCAGTTGCTGCAATGAAAGCAGGTGCTGATGATTATCTTCCAAAACCATTCAAGCGAGACGAACTTCTTGTGGCAGTACGACTCAACCTCGAAAGGCTAAAATTTGAACAACAGATTGGTGCCCCCGGTATGGATGAGGCTTTCTCGTGTCTTGCAAATGAAATACGAAGAAAAATCCTGACTACTCTGTTTCATAAAAAAGAAATGCGCTTTATGGATATTACCAGACATCTTGGGATAAGCGACCATACTAAAGTCAACTTTCATCTTAAAAAGCTCAAATCCAATACCCTTGTTGCACAAAATAGAGAAAAAACCTACACTCTTACCCCCCAGGGCGAAAAAATGGTTGATTACCTGTCCGTATTGTCTCAAAGAATTTCTGATTAATTTCAGATAGATATGTTTTATATGTGAACTATGTTTCACAAAAACATGGCTTTCTGTAAAATATATTTATCTGGAATCATTCCGCCTTCACTCCTACACTGTTATCATGAGTTATCTTAGGGACGATGTCCCGAAAAACACACAGGAGGAGCAAATGAAGAAAGTATATTTTTTTACTCTGGCAGGTATTTTAGCATTTGGCACATCAGTATATGCAGCAGATCAAACGCTGATCAGCTCAAAAGCGAGTTCACCTATTGTTCTTGACGGCATGGTAGACAAAGCTTGGGATGCAGCAAAACCAATAACTGTTACCATCGATGAACTTCCATACGAGCCCAATAACGGTTACAAGGGGATGAGTAAAACTGATGTAGCAATTAAATCACTCTACGACAACGACAATGTTTATTTCCTGATCACCTATAAAGATCCCACAAAAAGCCTGGAGCGATTCCCTTGGGTAAAGCAGGCTGACGGTTCCTGGAAAAAATTATCAAACAAAGATGATACCGGTCACGACAACACCTACTACGAAGACAAACTGGCCATGTTCTGGAACATCAGTACAAAAGGGTTTGAATCTGAAGGTTGTATGATCGCCTGTCATCTTGACGAACCTGGCGATAAATCCGCAGGCCGTAAATACACCGCTTCCGACAGTGAAACCATTGATATGTGGCACGCCAAGTATGTGCGCTCACTACCTATGGGCATGTTTGACGACCAGTATGTTGACAACAATACCGATCCCAAGAAAAACAAAGGATGGGGACGGAAAGGAGATACAGGTAAGGGTGGGTATAAAAATAATGATAACGCAGACAAATCAGCCCCTGCATTTATGAACCTGAATCCTTCGAAAGATGATAAATACTATGTCATCCCCAGCAAAAAGGTTCCTTTCGTCGATACCTTCAAAGAAGGGGATATCGTGCCAGGCATTGATATTAAACCGATGATGGGTGGTCGTGCTGATATTCTCGCCCGGAACCATTACGAAAACGGAACCTGGACACTTGAAGTTATGCGGTCCTTGAAAACTGACGGTGAAAATGCTGAAACGCAGGATGTACAGTTTAGTGATATGTCTAAAAGCTACCCGTTTGGTATCGCTGTTTTTGACAACAGTCAAATCAACCACCTCTACCATCTTGAAACTCTGGAGATGAAATTCAAATAAATCTTCACTGTCATCTCTGACATTGCTCAGATTTGTACAACAATAACTAATGCACGGGCAGAAGGCGATGGACTTCCTTCTGCCCGTTTGCATTTACACTCATAACCATCATTTCAAAAACCCCATTTCACAAGACACCTACGTTTATTTCACTTGAATAGCCATTACACCTATTGACAAATGATACAGTTGCTATATAAATATAATATTTAATAGGACAGATTCATTTATGCAGAAAAAAAATACAGCAGAATGGCTTCTTCTCATTCACAAAATTCCCCCTAAACCTGACTATTTCAGGGTTAAAATATGGCGTAAGCTACAAAAAATTGGGGCCGTAGCAATCAAACAATCCGTGTACGTCCTTCCCAACAAAGATCAAGCACAGGAAGACATGCGATGGCTTGTCGAGGAAATCACATCGGGTGGCGGAACAGCATCCCTTGCAAAAACAGTTTTTATCGAAGGACTCTCTGATACACAGGTTGAAACACTTTTCCACGTTGCCCGTGGTGTGGATTATGAAAAAATCGTCATAGACACCCTGAAGCTAACAAATGATTCAGCTGAATCACAAATAGATGACCAGTCTTTATTGAAAAAGAGGAAGGAACTTTCCCGTATCCGCCATCGCTTTCATGAAATTACAGCAATCGATTACTGCAACGCACCGGGTCGCATAGACGCTGAAAACCTCCTATCACAATGCGCATCACTTTTGGAGGCAACAGAGCAACGGACTTCTTCCGCAATCTGGGATTTACAACACACGCTCTCTAGGACATGGGTTAGCCGTAAAGGAATCAATATCGACCGCATTGCATGTTCTTGGCTGATACTCCGTTTTATTGACCCGAAAGGTGTTTTAAAATTTATTACAGATACCAAATATCAACCGCTTCCAGACGAGATCCGCTTTGATATGTTTGAAGGGGAATTCACCCATATCGGCGACAACTGTACATTTGAAGTTATGCTGAATGCATTCGGATTAAAATCAACGCCACTTGCGACCATGGCTGAAATCATCCACGACATTGATCTGAAAGACAACAAGTTCAACAGGCCGGAAACGATAGGCATACAAGCTCTTTTTTCCGGTATTGCAGCAACACACAGTGAGGACACTATTCGACTGGAACGTGGTTCCATCGTTCTTGACGAACTATACGCCTCCTATGAGGCACACCAAACAACTTAGCAAAGGAGCACAACAAACACAATGCCACCAATTAAAAAACATGTAGCAGCAAGTCTTGCACGAACAGGAAAGGAATACTTGGAAGTCCATAATTGGATTGACGATCCTGAGAAAAAAAATGAACGTCACGACATCACCAGAGTTCTTGAATTTGCAAAAATGTTCACCGAAAAATATGGCGAAGAGGCTGCTCAGGAATATGTGTATCATCTAAGTGATGATCTGAAAGGAAAATTTGGCCACGTCACCGAAGATACTGAAACAGCAGTTAAAAGTGCTTTAACCTATTTTGGTTCATACAACCGCTAGGAAAAGACTATGAAATGGATTACACGTTCCCACGTTCATGTGGATCGCGTTGCTTGTCCCTGGCTTATCAACAGGTTTATTGACTCTTCGGCAGAGTTTTTGTTTGTCCCTAAAAGCCAGGTTCTTGCCGTTGCCAAAAAAGAGGGTGCCATTGCCTACGACACTCCTGGCGCTGAGTTACACCATCGAGGTGACTTATGTACCTTTGATGTGCTGATTGAAGAATATGGATTAGTAGATAAGGGGCTACTGAGGCTGGCTAAAATTGTAAATGCAGCTGATACTAACAATTTGCAAAACGATCCCATGGCCGCAGGACTTGAAGCCATTGCCGTTGGGTTTAGCCTCAGGTTTCCGGATGATTTTGTGAATCTTGAACATCAATTTGAAGTGTATGATGCGTTATACGCCTACTGCCGTTTAACAGAATCAACTTAAAGCTACCTTAATACATCCTTACCACCTGAGCCTCTTGCAAAATGATGAAATTGAGAGCTAACGACAAGACAAGGGTATTGGCGTTAGCAGGCCGTGTTGACCGTACCACATATATGAGCCCGTTGATTTAATAGCATTTTTGTTCGATATCGAGGTAAATGGAAATGGAATTTTTTACCGCAGGCATATAGTTGATACCCCGAGGATAAAAATTTTCATTTAACGAAGAGATCGGGAAAAAGGCATTAAATCAACAGTAAACATTCGGGTTGGGGGCAAAAATAGGCTCAACCACTGAACTGTAAATGT
>JAOZTO010000188.1 GCA_029942265.1 Desulfocapsa sp. | reverse complement strand
TTTCATTTGACGAAGAGATCGGGACAAAAGGCATTAAATCAACAGGCTCATAGATGATAGCTTAGCACATAAAAGCTATACGAAATACAGTTAAGGAGAATACAATGGAAGTTATTTTAAAAGAAACTATTGGTACCTTAGGTAGAGAAGGTGATATTGTAAAAATCAAGCCAGGATATGGACGCAACTACCTGCTTCCTCAACAAAAGGCTGTAGTTGCAACTGCGACCAACAAGGCTATTTTTGAAGCTAACCAGGCTGAAATTCAGGCTCGGCTCAAAGAAGAGACAAAAGGGGCGGAGGCTATTGCGAAGAAACTTGCAGGTACCACTCTCACCATCGCAATGCTTACAGGGGGCGAAGAACGACTCTTTGGTTCTGTTACCTCAAGTGATATTGCTAAAAAGCTGAAGGAAGATACTAATGTTGAGATTGACAAGAAATACATCCTTCTTAACGATCCAATCAAAGAACTTGGTGAAAGCAACGTTACTGTTAAAGTTGGATTTCAGGTTACAGTTGAAATTACAGTAAAAGTTGTTCCTCTTGTTGAAACAGAGGAAGCTTAAACAGTCACCTGATTGATTTTCATCTGTACCTTTATTGAACCATCAACACACTGTTGGGGAAACATATTTCCTGAGCAGTGTGTTGTTATTTAAGGACTTCTCCTTTTTATTAAAACGGTGTACTATGGATTTCCAATCACCTAATCCACAATCTGTCGCAGCATTAAGCGGAAGAGTTCCACCTCAAAATGTTGAGGCTGAACAGTCGGTTCTAGGTACCATACTTCTCGCCGACCACTCACTGTCTACAGTCTTAGAGCTTCTTATTAGTGATGATTTCTATAAGGATAATCACAAACTAATTTTTGAGGCTATGATTGTCCTTTTTGAGAACAACGATCCTCAGGATATTATCACTGTTTCAAACCATTTAAAAAATCATAACCACCTTGATAAAGCAGGTGGCATTGAATATCTTGCAACACTGACTTCTATTGTTCCGGTTACTTCAAATCTATTTCATTATGCCAAAATTATCCGGCAAAAGGCGGTTCTTAGAAACCTGATCGCTGTAAACACAGAAATTGCTTCAAGATGTTATGAAGAACAGGGCGAAATTGATACTTTAGTTGATGAAGCAGAGCAGGCTATTTTTAATATTGCACGTAGCAAATCAAATCAGAGCTTTACTCCTCTTAAAAACATCATCCCAGCTGCCTTTGAGGCCGTGGAATCACTCTCAAAACGTAAAGAAATGATTACGGGTGTGCCCACAGGTTTTGGCAAGCTTGATCAGATGACTGCGGGATTGCAACCATCTGATCTGATTATTCTTGCCGGTCGGCCCTCAATGGGTAAAACTGCCTTTGCCATGAATATTGCACAAAATGCTGCTATTATTGATAAAACAGGAGTTGCTGTTTTTAGTCTTGAAATGTCAAAAGAACAGTTGGCTCTTCGTTTACTCTGTTCCGCAGGCCATATTGATTCGCAGCGTGTTCGGACGGGTAAACTTCATAATGATGACTGGCCCAAATTGACAAGAGCTGTTGGTATGCTCCTTGATGCCCCCATTTATATTGATGATACTCCAGCTATTTCAGTACTTGAAATGCGAGCTAAAGTAAGGCGCTTAGCAGCTCAACAACCTCTTGGAATGATCATTGTTGATTATTTACAACTTATGCGAGGCAGGAACTCTATAGAAAACAGAACTCAGGAAATCAGTGAAATATCAAGATCTTTGAAGGCCATGGCCAAAGAATTGAAGGTTCCTGTTATTGCCCTGTCTCAGCTTAATCGTAGCCTTGAAAGTCGACCTGACAAACGACCTATGATGTCTGATCTTCGAGAATCGGGTGCCATTGAACAGGATGCTGACGTTATCTGTTTTATTTATCGTGATGAAGTTTACAACAAAAATGAAGACAATCCCAATATAGGTATTGCCGAAATTATCGTTGGAAAACAACGTAATGGCCCTACAGGTACTGTTAGATTGACATTTATCAAGGAATTCACTATGTTTGAAAATCTTAGTGATCTCGATGAACCAGCATCTTTTCAACAAGAATAACGATCACATCTTACCAATATTGATGGACTCGTAAAAAGTCTGAATTTAAGATGGATTTGTAAAAAACTTCATATTCGAGACACGTAAATTTCTTATTATTCCAGCGTACTAGAGTACGTTGGAATGATAAGAAATTTGCAGCAACGAAGCAGATGGAGAGTTTTTACGACGCCATCAATATTGAATGTTTATCCATAATGAGGCCCAGCAAAATGTCTTCGCATGATTTTCAAAAAACCGTATACGATTTTAAATTAATTGAACATAAGTGGCAGGAAAAATGGCTCAAAGAAAACACCTATAAAGCCAGCACTGACAGCCATAAAGAAAAATATTATGTCCTTGAGATGTTCCCTTATCCTTCGGGTCGCATTCATATGGGACATGTTCGCAACTATTCCATTGGTGACGTTGTAGCCAGATATAAACGTCTTCGTGGCTTTAATGTCCTTCATCCAATGGGATGGGATTCGTTCGGTTTGCCTGCTGAAAATGCTGCAATAAAGAACAATACTCACCCTGCGCGCTGGACTTATGACAATATCGATTATATGCGGAAGCAGTTACAGGAACTTGGCCTTTCCTACGACTGGCAGCGTGAAATAGCCACCTGTAACCCCAAATATTATAAATGGGAACAACAAATTTTTCTTGAAATGTATGAAAAAGGATTGGTCTACCAAAAAATAACTACTGTGAATTGGTGTCAATCTTGCCATACTGTACTTGCAAACGAACAGGTTATAGAAGGTGCCTGCTGGCGTTGTGATGAACTCGTTGAAGCACGTAAAATGAACGGCTGGTTCTTTAAAATTACTGATTATGCAGAAGAACTTCTTGACGATCTTGATTCTCTAACCGGATGGCCAGACAAAGTTGTTACCATGCAGCGTAACTGGATTGGTAAATCAACCGGTCTTCAATGTGACTTTGCAATCGATGGTATTGACAAAAAGATATCCATATTCACCACACGACCCGATACAATTTTCGGTGTCACCTTTATGTCCATTGCTCCAGAACATCCTTTGCTTGATATCTTATTAAAGGATAATCCAAAAGAAAATAAAGTAAGATCTTTTTGTAAACGGATTATCAGCGAAAAACAGCAGCAATCCAATAAAGATCTTACTGAAAAAGAAGGTATCGAAACAGGATGCTACTGCATCAACCCTTTTAACGGTGAAAAAATCCCAATTTTTGTTGCAAACTTTGTTCTTATGGGATACGGAACTGGCGCAGTTATGGCTGTTCCAGCGCATGATCAAAGGGATTTTGAATTTGCCCAAAAATATAATCTGGCTATTAAGCCTGTTGTTATCCCTAAAGCCACACATTTGGACGGGGCGACAATGGAAGAAGTTTCACTCTCAGATGGTGTGCTTGCCAACTCTGGAGATTTTACGGGTGTGGCATCGGATATTGCGAAACAGCAGATTGTCGATTTTGCTCAATCCAAAGGCTTTGGACATTCCCAAATCACCTATCGTTTGCGTGACTGGGGGATTTCGAGACAACGCTACTGGGGGGCACCCATTCCAATGGTTCAATGTGAGAGTTGTGGTGTGCAAGCTGTTCCTGTTGAGCAATTACCTGTAACCCTTCCAGAAGATCGAGATTCTGAGAATAATGATTGTACCCCCCTTCATAATCGAAAATCTTTCTTTGAAACTCTTTGTCCTAAGTGTGGTGGAAAAGCGCGGCGTGAAACAGATACTATGGATACGTTTGTTGAATCTTCATGGTATTTTGCACGATATGCAAGTCCTCGGTTTACAGATTCCCCTCTTAATGCAGAAGAAGCTTCTCACTGGCTACCCGTTGATCAATATATAGGTGGTGTGGAACACGCCATTCTTCATCTGCTTTATTCACGCTTTTTTACTAAAGTCCTTCGTGATCTTGGATATATCTCCATCGATGAACCATTTACCAACCTGCTTACTCAAGGAATGGTTATTAAAGATGGTGCAAAGATGTCAAAATCCAAAGGAAATGTTGTAGACCCAAGTGACTTGATTGAAAAATACGGTGCCGATACCACCCGCCTTTTCTCTCTGTTTGCCGCTCCTCCTGAAAAAGATCTTGAATGGAATGCCAAAGGAGTTGAGGGCTGCCATAGATTCTTAAATCGTATTTATCGTTTTGTTCAAGGTAACTTAGCTATTCTTTCGGCTGAAGCTCCTATTGCAGGTGCCTCTTTTAATCCTTCCGAGCGAGCCCTGCACCGTAAAACGCATCAGACCATAAAAAAAGTAAGCAATAATATTGATCGGAATTTCCATTTTAACACCGCTATCAGTGCTGTAATGGAACTATTCAACGAGGTAACAGCTCTTAGTAGTGCAAAAAACAATGCCGCTATTGCAGACGAGGTAATGAGTGAGGCTATTAATGCCATTCTAATCCTGTTAAGTCCTATGGTTCCACATTTTACATCAGAGCTCTTAACCACAATCTATGGTGAACAATATCCTGTTGAAAACCTGCAATGGCCTTCATGGGATGAAGATGCAGCTAAGGAAGATGAGTTGACAATTGTGGTTCAGGTACGTGGAAAAGTGCGTTCTAAATTTCAGGTACCTGCCGGTATTGCTGACAATGTTCTTGAAGAGATGGCCTTAAAGGATGAAAATGTAATCAAATTTATTGGCGATAATCCCATTAAAAAAGTAATTGTAGTTAAAAACAAACTTGTTAATATCGTGATTTGAGGATAGCATCATTATCAGATATATGGTTTATTCTTTAGTTACAGTTCAGTGGTCTGGGCTGTTTTGAACACAACCCGAATATTTACACCTGCTGAATAGTTACATTTATAAATTCATTGACTTAATACATAAACCACAAGTATATAATTTTTCCAACTCATCAGGAGCAAACAATTGAAAATAAAAAAATTAATCTTACCGTCACTCCTTCTTGTTATATTTGTCTTCAGTTCCTGTGGGTACAGAAATCCACATGTATACTCTGGACCTGATCGTGATTTGTACATCACTACATGGCATAATCGAACCAGTGAACTCCTGCTCGATGCTAAAATTTATCAGTCTCTTGTGCGCTGGTATCAAAAATCAGGCTCCATTAAAGTTACCAAACAAAAGGATAATGCACAGCTTATTCTTGCTGGTGAAATTGTTTCCATCGATCTCCCAAGTCTCACTTATGGTGCTGGAAACAATGCGACTGAGGTAAAAGTCATCCTGACAGTACGGTATATTCTTAAAGATATCGACAATGATAAAATTCTTCTTGAAGTTGCTAACGAAGAGTGGACGGAAGAATACAAAGTTGGTACCAGCTCATCAGAAAGTGCTGATAATGAAGCCGATGCTCTCAAAACTATTATTGATGATCTTTCAGAAAAGATTTATGTGAAGAGTATCGATCTTCTATCCAAAGAAGCTAAGTAATATGTAACTTTCAGGTAAATATTCGGCTAGCACCCCATCTTCGCTTGATCCGGCCTGTTCACATATG
>JAOZTO010000187.1 GCA_029942265.1 Desulfocapsa sp. | reverse complement strand
ACATTTACAATTCAGTGGTCTGGGCTGTTTTGAACCCAACCCGAATATTTACATACCGAATTCTCGATAAAAACAGAAAAACATATCGAGTAACCCGGCATCACCAAGTCCGTACACTTCACGTACAACTTGTTTGTCGGCAAGAGTTTCTGTTATGCCAGGCTTGATCTTTTGTGGTGGCCCGCCACATGAGACGATTACCAATAGTTTCTGATGCTTATTTTATATAATTCATGATTCAAATATACCCCAGAAAGGACAGGCTGTCAAGCGATGTGTGACGCAAGTATTTGTAATTGTTGATTGAAAACTTCATAAAATCCCAGTCACCACAGCTTTTCTTTATTGTTGTGGAAGAGTGGGGGGCGACTTATGCTAAATATCCAGTTATTTAGGTACCTCAAAGACAAGCAAGTTGTAAATTTAACCATTGCAAAACCAGAGTACATACTATAATGTGTCCATAATTCATACGGGAGCTCGGTTTAACCGTGCTGAGAGGGGTTTTATTAATAACCCGACCGCTTAAAACCTGATCCGGATAATGCCGGCGGAGGGACTGTTGTTGCGCTATCAATCGCCTCCATATCCGGGGGGCGATTTTTTTTTGCCCTAATTCAAGGCAAACAACAATACGGAGACTATTATGAGAACATTTTTACTCTGGCTCAGGGCTTTTTTATTCTGTTTTGTCTTAATAGCAGCAACTAATGTGCAAGCCGAAAAAATCCTGCGAGTGATGACCCACGACAGTTTCAATGTCAGCAAAGAAGTAGTTAGTATTTTTGAAAAAGAAAATAAGGTTAAGGTTAGATTCCTTAAATCAGGTGACGCAGGAGCCGCTTTGATACAGGCGATACTCTCCAGAAACAACCCCATGGCAGATCTGTTTTTTGGCGTTGATAACACATATCTTTCAAGAGCACTGGCAGGTGATATATTCACTCCATACGAATCCCCTCTGCTCACCAATATTCCAGACCAGCTTAAACTTGATTCATCCAATAGAATGTTGCCAGTCGATTACGGCGACGTTTGTCTGAATTACGATAAAAAATGGTTTAAAGATCATGATATTGCACCGCCAACCGACCTTGCTGACTTAATAAAGCCAGAGTACAAAGGATTGACCGTGGTTGAAAATCCGGCCACATCATCTCCTGGACTTGCTTTTCTCCTGACAACAGTTGCCAGATTCGGTGAAGATGGCTATCTGGATTTCTGGAAGAATCTCCGGAAAAATGAAGTAATAGTCGCTGCCGGCTGGGAGGATGCGTATTTTGGCCATTTCAGTGCCGCATCAAAGGGAAATAGACCAATTGTCGTTAGTTACGCTTCAAGCCCTCCAGCCGCTGTGTACTACTCTGAAACACCACTAACCGAGGCACCAACGGCGGCGGTAACTGCCGACAATACTGCCTTCCGCCAAGTTGAATTTATTGGAATATTAAAGGGCACAAAGAACAGGAAACTTGCGGAAAAATTTATTGATTTCATGCTTGGAACTACTTTTCAGGAAGATATCCCCCTGCAGATGTTTGTTTTTCCGGCAAACCGGGAAGCAAAATTACCTGAACTGTTCACCAGACATGCTGTCGTTGCCGGAAAACCTGTTGTTGTTACCTCTGAAGCAATTGAATCTAAACGCGAAATATGGATTGAATCGTGGACTAATGCTGTGCTTCGATGATGTCCTGTTTAGATTTGGTTCCCACGCAGAGCGTTGGACCAGAGGTAACAACAGATGACGAAAGCGACCAATTACAGAGGGTGGTTGCTGCTTGCTTTGCCCCTGACTTTTCTCATTCTGTTTTATTTTTACCCACTCATCAAGATATTCATTACCAGTTTTTCTTCAAGTCTCCCGGGCAGTCACGCACGGCTGCCCACAGCATTATCTTTGGGGATTTACGGTAAAATTATATGGTTTACCACCTGGCAGGCATTTTTGTCCACCGCCATTACTCTTATCATAGCGCTTCCCGGAGCATATGTTTTTGCCCGTTATAATTTTTTCGGCAAGAATCTGCTACAGGCATTTATGACCGTCCCATTTGTATTACCAACGGTTGTTACTGCCGCCGCTTTTCGTGCGCTGCTCGGCACTAATGGGTTGCTTAATAACTGGTTAACGGCAGGGTTTGGATTTGCGGAACCGCCAATAAAAATTGACCAGACCATATCATTTTTTCTTCTTGCCCATGTGTTCTACAACTATGCCCTGGTGGTAAGAATAGTTGGTGATTTCTGGGCTGGGCTAAACCCCGATATCCGTGCAGCGGCGACCACACTTGGGGCGTCTCCTTCCAAAGTTTTTTTTCGCATAACCCTGCCGCTTCTGCTTCCGGCTATCGGCTCTGCGGCATTGCTGATTTTCATCTTCTGTTTTACAAGTTTTGGTGTGATTCTGATGCTTGGCGGCCCCGGAAATTCAACCATTGAAGTTGAAATTTATCGCCAATCCGTGCAACTATTTAACCTACCAATGGCTGCCATTCTTTCACTAATTCAAATAGTTATTAATTTTTTGCTGATGTGGCTCCATGCCAGACTTGGTAGAGATTCAAAGATCACATTTTTTGGTGACTCTGCTTTAAAAACAGCTGTATATGCTAAAACCTTGCTGCAAAAAGCAGTGGTTTTCAGCAATCTTTTTTTTATGGTGATTCTTCTCTTCAGCCCTCTTCTGGCACTGGTTGTCAGATCATTAAACACCGAAAATGGCCTGACATTTTTATACTATACATCTCTTTTTACAACCCACAACAGATCAATCTTTTACGTGCCTCCAATTTCAGCAGTGCTGAACAGTGTTGGCTTTGGCATTGCAGCAATGATAATCGCTGTTGTTCTTGGTCTACTTGTTTCAACCCATCTTGCCGCAACCAATAAAAATAATACATCTTTGTGGGATGCTCTCTTTATGCTGCCCCTTGCCACTTCAGCAGTCACCCTGGGGTTTGGCTATATTATAACCCTCAACACCCCTCCACTTAATTTGCGTGATTCTATTGCCATTGTCCCCATTGCTCATTCGCTTGTGGCTTTTCCGTTCGTGGTTAGATGTATTCTGCCAAGCCTCAGACAGATACCTGCCTGCCTGCGCGAAAGTGCTTTGCTGCTTGGGGCATCTCCGATTAAGGTGTGGCGCCATGTAGACATTCCTGTTATCAAAAAACCAATTATAATCGGTGGCGTATTTGCCTTTTCGATCAGCATGGGAGAATTTGGCGCATCAAGCTTTATCAGCAGACCACATATGCCCACAATGCCCGTTGCCATTTTTCGCTTTCTATCACAGCCCGGCGACCTTAACTACGGCCAGGCGATGGCAATGAGCAGTATATTGATGTTTGTTACCGTCTCTGTTTTCTGGTTGATTGGAAGGTTAGACCGAGGATAGAATTTGTCAAAAAAATAGTTTCAAAAAGGATGTCCCCTTGATTATCAGAAAAAAACTACTCGAAGTAACTAATCTTTCCAGCTCTTATGATGGTTGCCCAGTCTTAACAGATATTAATTTCACCTTGGGAGATGGTGAAATACTCTGTTTGCTGGGCCCGTCAGGATCAGGAAAAACAACGCTGCTTCGCCTGCTCGCTGGTCTTGCGGAGATGGAAAATGGTGAAATCATTTTCAACGACAAAGATATCCGGCAAATCCCACCACATAAACGTAATTTTGGTATGATGTTCCAGGAATACGCTCTTTTTCCCCATAAAAATGTCACTGAAAATGTGGCTTTCGGTCTTGAAATGAAACATCTTGCGGCAATAGATGTAGAGACTAGGGTTCAGTCTCTCTTGGAATCTGTTGGTCTTGGCGGATTTGGTGGGCGAAGGATAGATGAGCTGTCCGGCGGAGAAAAACAGAGGGTGGCTCTCGCAAGAAGTCTGGCTCCGGAACCCCGACTACTTCTACTTGACGAGCCCCTCGGCTCCCTAGACAAAACTCTGAGGGACAGACTTGCATCGGAGATACGCACCATTCTCAAATCCCTCGGCCTGACATCAATTTTTGTCACCCACGACCAGTCTGAAGCTTTCAGTGTTGCAGATAAGGTGGCCATACTTCACGACAACACAATGCAGCAATTTGACACTCCGGAAAACATATATCGTTATCCGGCAAATGAGAGTATCGCCAGGTTCCTGGGGTTTAAAAATATTATTTACGGAAGGGTTGATGAGAACTGCATTTTCCATACAGAAATTGGAAAAATTCCCCTCGCACAGAGACATGTCATCACACCAGTAAAAGATGCAACACTACTTATAAGGCCGGAAGGAGCGGTTGTGAAAAACAAAGGAGCACCTCTCGGCAAAATACAACTCTCGGGCACAGTCACCGACCGTACATTTCAGGGTTCAACCTATAAATTGACATTAAATATCAACGGAAAACAATTGATTTTCGATTTACCCATAGATCCAACACCTGCAGAACCGGGTGATTCGATCCAAATTTTCCTGCCTGCATCGTCACTTGTTCTGTTAAGTTAAGGTACTGCAAATTTTCTATCATTACGACGTTTAGTACACCGAAATGATAGCTTATTTTCGCCACCCGTATATGGATTTTTTTCAAACTTTTTAGAATATTCAAAAATAATCCTTGTACCATCAAACATATACCTATTCTCGGATAAGCTCTTGGAACAAAGAAGAGACAAAAAAGCTTGACAAATCAGAGCTATTAAATTATTACCGATCGTGAACATATTGGAACATACAGTTAAAAAAAACGTAAATAAGTGAGCGAATATTGTTCCAAATTGATTTGAAATGAGAAAAAACCAAAACGCAACACTGCGAAAACCTGAAATTCTAGAAAGCTATTATCAGGTTCTGATTGAACAGGGGATTGAAGGGTCATCCCTTAGTAAAATAGCAAAAAAAATTGGGATCCATCCCAGTCTGATAATTCATTATTTTCAAAACAAAGAAAATATGAAGCTCGAATTGATCAATTTATTGATTGAGAAATATAAGTCCCCAGATATGATCAGTCTTGAGCATATAAAGGATGATGATGAGCGATTTCATGCTCTTATTGATATCCTTTTCTCGTATGACTGGTCAAGAACGGTAGATCCCGGCATTCATTTTGGTTTCTTTTATTTAAGTTTTCGTAATGAAGAGATTCAAAAGCGCTTAAAAAAAATGTTTGTTTGGTTGCGCGACTACATTCAGGAACAATTAGAATATTATAACAGTAAACAGATCATTAGCGTCAAGAATGAAAAACAAGCTGCTGATTTTATTGTTACTTTGATGGAGGGATTGGAATTCCATTCTCATTTTTTGTCAGATACACCTTCGTTTGATGTGTTTTCGAAAATGGCCAAAAAGAATGTTCTTACCATGTTGAAAACTGGGGAAATTTAAGGTTCCCCTCAACCACACTCCATCTTCATCTTTTCTGTATTTCTTGAGCAGTATTAACATGCTTCTGATACAGTCATAGTTTAAGCATTTTTCTTAGCCATCTAAAGTTTGACCATTTTACGAGTTTATCAAACACGAGATCCTGAGAAAATGGGAAAATCCTGCAAACTGCACATTTAATACTTTCGACT
>JAOZTO010000186.1 GCA_029942265.1 Desulfocapsa sp. | reverse complement strand
AGGTACGCTCCCAGAAACCGGTAATATCTTGAGTGACTTGGATGGGTCTACTGGCCGGTGATAATAGGTGAATAAGCACATGAATCTTCCCATCAAATACGGTTGGGGTGTTTGTCGCACCGAACATCTCTTGAAGACGGACAGCAAGAACAGGTGGTTCTCCTGGCTGGTATAAAAGCTTTTTTTTAGATCCGCTCGGAACCTGAATATGAGTGGGTAGTAACTTATCTAACTTTTGTTGATCTTGCCATGAGAGGAGAGAAAGAAGAATTGGGTACAGGTTAAGTTTCTTAAGTTGTTTTAAAGTAGTAATGGAATCAAGATAGGGCTCAAGCCAGGAAAGATCCTTTATAAGATGTGCATTTGATACATCAGGCCAAGTTTCTGAATCCCAAACATGCGCTGATTGCATTCTGGTCTGAACTTCGCGACTTCTCTTTTGCCAGCCGAGGCAGTCAATTCCTGTTTGTTGAATGCCCTTAATGAGACATTGCCTAATACTGAATGGATCAACAGAAGGAAGAGGTTCCTTGGTGATCTCAAGGCTACCGAGTGATAAAATAGAGGCTGCATCAACGTTGTTTTTATCCCACACCACCCGTTCTTCCCTAGTTAACAAGTGGTGATGTTCTTCAATAATCTCCTTTCGAGAGAGCGCTGCCCCCAGAAAAATTCGCCCCTGTTTCTTGCCGCCATCAACATTGGCAGCTACCAAAAACTCAGCATGGTGCAAGTGGTCCCCGTCTGGGAGAATAACTCCACGACCTGAAGATAGGAGGTGTTGATTTGAACCCATTTTTTTCATGGCAATGCGATCTGGGTAAGCAAGAGCGAGTAAATTGCCCACCTCCTGAAAATCTAGGATATCTCCCCTCAGGCTAAGCGATTGTTGATACTGCTTGGCCTCTTGGAGAATACTCCGGCAGAGTGATGGATCTGCCCCCCGAGCACGAATCATGTTTGGCCCTTTCTGCTCAAACAAACGTAAAATATCAAGTCGATCTTCGATATCAACGCTTCGTCCTCTGTCGTTTCCTCTAAATAAATCCCGATTCTGTAGTAGGGCAGCCAGCCTACAAGCCAGCAGTCCATTTCCATGGTCACGACCATATAGCAGCATTACTGCCAAACGTGGATGCAGAGGAAGAGAAGCAATTTGTCTGCCAATATCTGTGAGAGAACCGTTTTTGTTAACAGCTCCTAGCTGGACAAGAAGATCACGAGCCTGATTCACTGAACCTGTCCGTGGAGGGTCGAGCCAGGTCAATCTTCCAGGTGTTGTTACTCCCCATTGAAGAACCTTCAAGAGCAACGGAGCAAGATCAGCATCTACAATCTCAGGCGATAGGAAATCAGCTCTTGAATAATGCTCACTTTCTAGCCATAAACGATAACAAACCCCTGGGCCAAGTCTGCCGGCCCGTCCTGTCCGTTGTTCAGCTGAAGCTTTGGATATGGCTACAGTATGCAGAGTGGTTAATCCAGTCGCCGGAGAAAAGCGGGGGACTTTCATTAGCCCAGAATCAATAACAACAGAGACGCCTTCAATGGTAAGGCTGGTTTCAGCAATGGGGGTAGCCAAGATGACACGTCTCTTTGTTGTTGGGGCAAAAATTAAATCCTGTTTTTTCTGAGGTAGATTGCCATAGAGAGGTAGGCAAAGAATATCTTCGTCAATTTTATTCTGAACCGCATTGATTTCACCCACACCTGGTAAAAACACCAGGATATCCCCTTCTTGCTCTATCAGGGCACGATTAATTGCTAAGACTGTGCGTTTAACTGGAAAGTCGGTGGATGGGCGAGAAAGATAATGTATTGTTACCGGAAAACAACGCCCCTGTCCGGTGATCACTGGTGCCCCTCCAAGGAGTTTTGACAGTTTGTGGGTATCTATAGTTGCAGACATGATCATTATTTTTAGATCATCCCGTAGCTCAAGAATATCTAAACAGAATGCTAGAGCCAAGTCTGATTCAAGGGAACGTAGATGATACTCGTCGAAAATAACCAGGCCTATACCTTTTAGTTCCGGATCGTTTTGGATAATTCTTGTAAAGATGCCTTCAGTAATTACTTCAATCTGTGTTCTTGAACTGATTTTTTTGTCAAAACGGATGCGGTAGCCAACCAATCCTCCGACCTTGTCGTTTGCAAGATCGCTCATCCGTTTTGCAGCCATGCGGGCAGCAAGGCGCCTGGGAGCTAGCAGGAGTATTTTTTTTCTTTGTAGCCATGGCTCATTGAGTAGGGCTAGAGGAGCAATCGTAGTCTTTCCAGAACCTGGTTCCGCGGTAAGGATCACGGATTGGTGTTTCTCTAGGCTAGTTTTTAGGGTTGGCAGGACGGTATTAATGGGGAAATTGGGTAAGTCATATTTCATTGCTTGACTATACCATTACTTCTGGTTTGTCTCAATACTTCTCAGCTGCACCCCATCGTCGCCTATTTGGACATTCTCACATAATAATAGTATGGCTTCGAATGTTCAAATGAACGAATATGAGGCATATCTGAACAGATCATGCTATAAAATGGTGGACACTCAGTTAAACCGTTTTTTCTGTTATATTTACTACGACCGGAGATGTTTCCAGGGAACTGCCAATTCGCAGCACGATAACTGTCCTCTTAAATCGCTCCGTATCAGAACCGTATAAGAATTGTAAAAGGTTAATTTATGAAATCACTAATATCATTGGCAGGCGACATAGGGGCTGGAAAAGGAACTGTTGGCAAGTTACTTATGGAATCTGTGGGGTATGATTTTTTGTCAACAGGTAATATCCTGCGTGAAATAGCTGGCAAACTCAATATGACTATTGTTGAACTGAACAAATATGCGGAGACACATAAGGAAATTGATGCAGAAGCTGATAATAGACTTGTAGAGATTGAACAAAATGCCAATGAATTAATTATAGATTCTAGGCTTGCCTGGCATTTTGTTCCTTCGAGTTTCAAAGTCTATCTGTCTGTTTCCTACGAGTCTGCTGCGAAACGTATTTATAAAGACGAGGACAGGAAAGCAGAACAAATTGAAAGCGTAGAATCCCTTTTACTTCAAATAAAAGAACGTCGACATTTGGAGATTCAGCGATTTCATTCCTTGTATGGTGTTAAATGTAATGAATACAGTAATTATGATCTCGTTATCCAAACCGATTATGTCACGCCTGATGTCATTTTAAACGTCATTTTAGAAGCTTACAAACAATGGAGAGAATCCACATATGAAAGAAAGATCTATTTATCTCCAACCAGTTTATTTCCTGTAGAGCGTGTCCGCCAACTGTCAGGAGATGTTGCTGATTTTGTGTTTAAGTCAGTTCGCGACAGGGGATATGATAAATTAGAGCCAATTCAAATAGTAGGAAAGGGTGATTTTTTCTATATATGGGATGGCCATAAAAGATGTAGCGCTGCAATTCTCAATAAAATTCCTTTAATACCAGCTGTATTGATAGGCAATGGAAGTGCTGAGGCTATCAATGAAAGTCTTACTGTAGGGCAGTTTGTTAAAGCATCGTACAATAAGAATTTGGTGCATGATTGGGAAGATCGTCATAAATTCACTTTTGTCAATTACCCAGTTTGAATCATGACTGTTTGTCGATTGCGACGTGTGTTATGCCATTATTTCATTTATGAGTCCGTTGATTTAATAGCATTTTGGTTCGATGTCGAGATAAATTAAAAATTTTACCGCAGGCATATAGTTGATATTCCGAGGATAAAATTTTTCATTTAACGAAGAGATCGGGACAAAAGGCATTAAATCAACAGGCTCATTTATGATGGATTTGTAAAAACTCTTCTCTCACTTCATTCTTTGAAGATGTATTGCAACATCAAATTGATTCAAGAATTTTTTTCCTGGCATGAGCCGAACGATTGAGCACGGAAACATGTTCGTCAACATAATCATACACTCGGGCATGTTTGCCTTTGGCTGGTCGCATAATTCGTCCTAGTATCTGTAAAAGCCGTCCCTCAAAGGTGATGGGAGTAGTTAAGAAAAGATTATTTAGCCCAGGACAATCGAAACCCTCTCCGATTAGCTGTATTGTTGCCACAAGAACTTTTACCTGTTCGTTTTTCACATTCTCTACGATAATTGATCTTTGCTCAGTGGAAGTCTGTCCAGTAAGCAGAGCTACTTCTATATTTTGTGTTTCGAGTTGTTTGGCAAATTCTTCACAGTGATTGATACGATCTGACACAAGAAGTTGAATACCACTATTACTCATCCTGCTTACCGATATCACATCTTTAATAATCTGTTCATTGCGATCTGCATCCTGAGTTAGTGCGGAGATGAGGGGCTGATAATCGCCTTGGTAGTTATATTGGAAAGAGGTTTTGCGACGAACTAGTTCAGGGCGAACTATAGCCCCAATGCTGTGCAACTCCTCCTGATTCACCTTATGGAACTGATCTCCCATATAAAAGTTGATTAGTTTTGTTAAGCCTTCGTCACTGCGAAAAGCTGTAGCGGATAGCCCAAGAAGATAATGACCGGGAAAATTATTAACAACATCAGTAAACAGTGTTGCTGGCACTCGGTGACATTCATCCACCACCAGATGCCCAAAAAATGGAGCAAGATCCTGTACCCGTTTTCTAGCGGTATTTACAATGGCAACGGTAATGGTCTGAACATCGTAACGCCCATCCCCCACAAGCCCAGCAGAGTAACAAAGAAAATCCTGGATACGTTCCTGCCACTGATACAGTAACTCTTTTGTGTGTACAATGATCAAAGTGGGTTGTTTTCGAGCTGCAATAATGGCTAATGCCATGACAGTTTTACCACTTCCTGTTCCAGCTTCAAGCACTCCGAAAGATCGTTTTTCAGCTGCAAGCAATGCGGCCTGCTGATAAGGACGAAGAGTTCCGTTGAAACTGAAATCAATTTCTGGTAGCAGTATGCGATGATCATTAATTTGTGGGGTTTCCTGTAGATACTCGCGGCATAAGAGAACTGCCTGATTGGCAAATCCCCTTGGGAAACGTATTCCATCCGGTACAACTTCGTAATATTTGAGTGTGGGCTTAAGTTTTTTTCCTATCCAACGGCCATACTTTTTAGCTGAGGTGTATTTGGGATTATCTATGGTGAGACGCTGTTTTACTGCATTTTCAAGGTTGTTTGGAATATCCTCAAGAAGACATTCTGCGGCAATAGTAAGAGTTGGCATCAAGACACTTTTGGATTGGGTGGGTTAATGATCAGTCTGAGGGGTTATTCAAGAACCCCTAACGTAACTTCATGAGTACTCGATAATTACCATAATACTGAATTGCAACTATTTAACAGCATATAGAAAACACTTGCAAAAAGTCAAGATGATTTCTTAGAGTTTGAAAAATCCCATAAAAAATATATCAACAAGAGAACAGCGGTGGAATACAAGGACTTTGTAGCTATGTTTTGTAAATATTCGGCTAGCACCCCATCTTCGCTTGATCCGGCCTGTTCACATATGAACCAATATAGTTCACATGCCGGATCAAGCGAACCTAGGGCACTATCCAAACATTTACAGTTCAGTGGTTGAGCCTATTTTTGCCCCCAACCCGAATGTTTACT
>JAOZTO010000185.1:3294-5617 GCA_029942265.1 Desulfocapsa sp. | reverse complement strand
ATATTTGTTCATATGTGAACAAGTCGGATCGAACGAAGATGGGGTACTAGCCGAATATTTACTTTTTGAGAGAAAAATGTGCTTGTCCATGAACTACTTACTACTGCATCTATAACACTTGCAAAAGCTGGTGTTGAGAATTCACAGATTGATGCCGAACTACTGCTTGGACACTGTCTAAAAAAATCAAGAAGTTCACTTTATCTTCTATCAAAAGAAGACGTTTCGGTAGATATTCTTACTGCATTCAATACCCTTCTTAAACGGCGTGAACAGCGTGAACCCCTTGCCTATATTCTTGGCGTGCAGGAATTCTGGTCTATGGATTTTCTGGTCAGTCCAGATGTTCTGATTCCACGCCCTGAGACAGAGCTGTTACTTGAAACAGCAATCAAATACTGGAAGAATAATACGCAACAGTCAGGATATATTCTTGATTTATGTTGTGGTAGTGGAGTGATTGCCATTGTTCTGGCAAAAGAACTTGGAGTACAGATCCTTGCAATTGATATATCAAATGAAGCGCTTTTACTTGCAAAAGAAAATGCCAAAAAAAATGGTGTGTTGAACCAGATACACTTTATGCAAAGTGATCTGGTTTCTGCATGTATCAACAAACCTTTTCTTTCAATGATTGTCTCTAACCCTCCTTATGTTAGTCAGCAGGATCTCGCTCAAGGTCTGCAGGATGAAGTTCAATGGTACGAACCGCATCTTGCACTTGATGGTGGGGATAAGGGACTTGAAATAATTAGACGAATTGCTGAAGATTCACCTCCTATGATGCTATCTGATTCTGCCCTTTTTATGGAGATTGGTAATGATCAGGGAGCAGATGTCGTATCACTATTTACCCATGATAGAAAAGCTAACACCCAACCATATGCAAACTGTGTTGTTAGCAAAGATTATTCTGGGCATGATCGTATTTTTCACACTACAATAAAATAGCCGTACCTGTCTCTAAAATATAATTCGGCGATTTGCTCGAATAATTACCATTAACATGTAGCTTTAAAAAAAACTGGATGCTGGAAAAATGGAAAAACTTGTTATAGAGGGGGGCCAAGCCCTCACTGGTGAAGTAGCTATCAGCGGAGCCAAGAACGCAGCATTACCACTAATTGCAGCAAGTCTTTTGGCACCTGGCGAACATGTCCTCCACAACGTGCCTGATCTTCGTGATACGCTGACTATTTTGCGATTGCTTGAATCACTTGGACTTACATGGAAGCGTGATGGTTCCACTCTTACAATTGACGGTACAGGATTACGTTATTCTGAGGCATCCTATGATCTTGTGAAAACCATGAGGGCATCAGTTCTGGTACTTGGTCCATTGTTGGCACGTCTTGGCCGAGCCAAAGTGTCACTTCCAGGAGGGTGCGCAATTGGTGCAAGACCAATAAATTTTCATCTTATGGGTTTTGAACAGCTTGGTGTGCGCTGTGATATTAAACATGGATACGTTGAAGCCTCCATTGATGGAAGAATGCAAGGAGGGACTGTGTATTTCGATATTCCCTCAGTTACAGGGACTGAAAATCTGCTTATGGCAGCAGCACTTGCGCAGGGAACGACTATTATAAAAAATGCTGCCAGAGAACCGGAAATTGGTAATCTCATCGATATGTTAGTGGCAATGGGTGCTGATATAGAGGGGAAGAACAGTGATCGCTTGACAATTCATGGAGTAGAAAGTTTAACAGCAGCTGAAAGCACTATAATTCCTGATCGTATTGAGGCAGGAACTTACGCCATCGCAGTGTGCGCCACTGGTGGTGATGCTGTAATAACGCAATGCGAACCAAGCCATTTACCCTCTCTTCTTGAAAAGATTCGCCTTACCGGTGCTTCCGTTGAAGTGGATAAAAATGCCATACGTATGATCGCTGGAAACAGGAATGAAAAGCCTATCCTGCCAGTAGATGTTACAACCATGCCGTATCCAGGATATCCAACGGATTTACAGGCTCAATTTATGGCACTTATGACAATGAGTAACGGCCTCAGCGTTATTAATGAAACAATTTTTGAGAATAGATTTATGCATGTGGCTGAATTACAGCGTATGGGGGCTGATATCAAAATAGACGGTCGTATTGCAATGGTTAAAGGATTGGATCAGTATCTGTTGACGGGTGCTCGTGTGATGGCAACGGATTTACGCGCAAGTTCTTCCCTTGTTATTGCAGGACTTGCTGCAAAAGGAAGAACTGATATAGCAAGAATTTATCACCTTGAACGCGGCTATGAAAATATGGTCGGAAAATTGACAGGTTTAGGCGCTAAAGTTTGGAAAGAGGATGAATAGGTGAAAAGT
>JAOZTO010000185.1:0-3194 GCA_029942265.1 Desulfocapsa sp. | reverse complement strand
GTACCTTAGATCAATAGACTCATTCCTGAGGAAGTGGAAAGCTAATTGTGAACATAGCTCCCCCAAGCGGAGATGATCCCACTTCGATAGAACCGTTGTGTTCTTGCATCATCTGTTTGACAATGGCCAAGCCAAGCCCTGTGCCATCTACTCGTCTTGTGTAGAAGGGTTCAAAAATTTTTTCTTCTTTCCCGATTCGTATTCCAGGCCCGTTATCTTCAATAGTTAGTACTGTCTTGTCCATATAATCACTAATCCGTATTTCTTTTGCTGTAATTCGTATTCGCTCTTTACCTGGAACAGCAAAGGCAAGAGCATTCTGGAGCAGGTGATTAAGAATGGTAAAAAGCTGGTACTGGTCAGCCCATATATCAACGATTTCATCTGTGAGAATTTCCAGTTGAATGGTATCTGGCCATGTTGGTGCCGCTTTGGCTACTTCAATGACTTCATCGAGACAGCGCTTAAAAGAAAACCAATCGTATTCCACATGTTCTGGGCGTGCAAATTTAAGAAAATCAGAAACAGTATTTGAAAGGCGGTTTGATTCTCGAAGGATGATAGTTATCAGTTCTGAATTAATGGTCTGTTGTGGTGAATTCTGCAAATTGATTTCATTTGCAAGAACCTGAGCTGATCCCGAAATTGCAGTCAATGGATTTCTAAAATCATGTGCAATTCCTGCACTCATTTGTCCTATTGCAGCAAGTTTTTCTGCTTGTTGCATCTGTTTTTCAAGACGTTCTACTTCGCTAATATCCTGAATCGTTATAACCTTACGGTTTTTAGATGGTTCTGTAGCCAGGAGATTATTGTCGATATCATCTGATGTTTTCAGGTTCGCATACGAGTACCCTATACGTGTTTTTGTGTTATCTTTTTTGATGAATTCTGCCGCATGGCGTAATCCTGTTAATGTGAATATTATATTTGGAAACAACGCATTAAATGATTTGTTTAATAAATCTTCAATGGGGTAACCTGTGATTTGAGTGGCGGCGTTGTTTGCAGAGCTGATTCTATTTTGTGAGTCTGTGGTAATAATACCGGTGGAGATATCATCAAAAATTTGTTTATAAAGTAGACTTAATTGATCAAATTCACGAACAGAATCGGACAGTGCATCTTCAGTTTTACGCAATCGTCCTGCAAAAAGACTGCTAAGGATAGCTACAAGGAAAAAAACCAGCCCGTATACAGCAAAAAGGTTCAGGGTAGCCTGGCTATCCTGACCGTTATCATAAAAGGGGATCTTGAGAACAGCTGGAAAAACACGATAATATTCAAGGAGTAGTACAAGTGCATACTGCAGAGTGGCAGCTCCGGCAGCAATCAACCCTCCAAGACGTGGTAATAGAAAACCTCCTGAAATAATTGGAAAGAAATAAATAGGAGAAAAAATAGAAGACGAACCACCTGTATAATAAATGAGAACGGAGACAAAAACAGTATCCAGCAGGATTTGATGCAGGCCAAAGCGGTGGGGATTTATATCTGTTTGCAAAAAAATAAGGCTTGATGCAATAGATGTGGTGTAAACAATGAGAATGAAGAAGAAAAGAAGGGTAGGGGGCAGAACTACAACATTGTAAGATCCAGATTGCAGATAAGCGCTGACTCCTAATATCAACGTGTATAAGATAACACGCAACAGCAACATCCATAGGAGTTGTGTCACTAGTAACTTCTCTATAGTCTTTTCAGGAGAAGACTGATTGTTGTTAGGGGGTAATACCATTCTTACTCGGACAAGCTCCTAGATATCATATTTTTTAACCTTATAGCGTAGACTTCTGAAACTGATACGCAGAAGATCTGCTGCACCCATTTTGGAGTGAGAACTTTTTTCAAGTGCTGCGGCTAGACATCTTTTTTCTGTTTCCGCCATAACCTCTTCAAGCCCAATGCGGAACAACTCTTCTTCGTCTGCAACCACTTGAAAAGGCGAGGTTGCTTGATGGCGACTGTTAGTTCGTAAGGAAGAGAGAGTTAAACTTTCAGGAAGAATGATATTGGATGATTCCAATGCAACTCCTCTTTCCACTATGTTTTCAAGTTCGCGAACATTTCCAGGGAAATCATATTTCATTAATACTTCCATGGCATAGGAAGACACTTCCTGTATTTCCTTGCCAAACAGCTTGCAATATTTTTTTAGAAAATGATCGACAAGTAACGGAACATCACCTTTTCGTTCACGAAGTGGAGGGACTCTCAATGGCACAACAGCAAGACGATAAAAGAGATCTTCTCTGAATTTTCCAGCTATGATATCATCTTCGAGTATTCTATTTGTAGCAGCAATTATACGAACATTGACACGTTCTATCTGAACGGCACCGACTGGTTTGATTTCACGCTCCTGGAGTACACGGAGTAATTTGGTTTGAATAATCGGTGTGAGTTCGCCAATTTCATCAAGAAATGCTGTGCCATTATCAGCAAGCTGAAATAGCCCTTGTTTGTCCTGAATTGCACCTGTAAATGCTCCCTTCACATGACCAAAAAGTTCACTTTCCATCAATTCTTCAGGAATGGCACTACAGGTAATGGGCACAAAATTATGATCAGCGACAAGGGAATGGCGGTGGATTGCTTTTGCAACAAGTTCTTTGCCTGTTCCTGATTCACCATAAATGAGAACGTTGGCAGGAGTAACAGCAATACGCTGAATCATTTGGAAAATCTTGATCATTTCCCTACTCTCACCAATAATTTCAGGGAATTCTGCGGAAATGTTTTTTGCTTCTTCCAGTTCATTTGTTTTGGAAGTCGCTGATGAAATAACAGATTTTATCTCATCGACGTTAAAGGGTTTACTTATATAGTCAAAAGCGCCATTCTTCATGGCAAATACAGCGTCATCAGGGGATGCAAAGGCGGTAATCATAACAACCGGTAGTGACGGCTGTTGCTCTTTTATGGCATTTAGTAATTCAAGACCGTCCATGCCGTCCATTCGAATATCACTTATAATAAGATTGAAAGTGTGATCCTGGATTACTTTGAGCGCTTGGATTCCGTTTGATGCAGTTTGCACATCATAATCCTCTTTTTCAAGAAGGATTTTGAGAAAATCACGCATACTGCGTTCGTCATCTACAACAAGTATGGAAGTCATTGGTATGTCTCAGTTTGTGTTTTGCATGAAGTAAATACTCGGCTAGCACCCCATCTTCGTTTGATCCGGCTTG
>JAOZTO010000184.1:2814-5632 GCA_029942265.1 Desulfocapsa sp. | reverse complement strand
AATATGTGCCTCTGCGGCTCGGACGGCCGCAGCAGAGCCCCCATGGATGGGTTTATGGCATCACATATAATGAACACGAAACAGCCCTAGATTAACAAAGCTGAGCTTCGATGGTAATCAGGTACATCTTTATCAACGATGAAGTGTTTTCAAAAGAACACGATAATATTTGGACAACTTTTTATCGCTGGATCTAAATACCATCCCACTCAACCTTGGAGTTCGTAACCATGCATTCATTTCTTTCAGACGATTCATTACTGCAATCAGAAACTGCAAAATTATTGTATCATACCTACGCAAAGCAACAACCGATATTCGATTATCATTGCCACCTGCCTGTGGCTGAAATAGCTTCCAACAAGCAATTTTCAAATTTAACAGAAATATGGTTAAATGGCGATCATTACAAGTGGCGGGCAATGCGTGCAAATGGTATTTCTGAAAAATACATAACAGGCTCTGCTACTGACAGAGAAAAATTTTACGCATGGGCCGAAACTGTTCCAAAAACACTTCGAAATCCTCTATACCACTGGACTCACCTGGAGCTACAAAAACCGTTCAACGTGACTGACACTCTCCTGAACAAAGACTCAGCTGAGCAAATTTACACACACTGCAATGAACTGCTTGCAAAACCGGAATTCAGCACCTGCGGATTACTCAAGCAGATGAATGTTTCAGTTGTCTGTACTACTGATGATCCTATTGACACTTTGGAACATCACCAAAAGATTGCCGCTGGTGACTTTTGTTCTACAAAAGTATTACCTGCTTTCCGGCCAAATAATGCCATGGCAATTGACAATACTGTTTCTTACAATAAATATCTTACTCTTCTGGAAGAAGCAGCAGATACATCTATATCCACTTACCAGAATCTTCTCTCTGCACTTCAAAACCGCCATGATTTCTTTCATGCCAATGGTTGTCGGCTATCAGATCATTCTTTGGAACAACCATATTTTGAAGATTTTACGACCGAGGAAATCAATACAATTTTTTCACACATTCGCAACCAAAAAGAGATTAGCAAAACACAAATCCACAAATTCAAGACAGCTATTCTTCTTGATATGGCAAGAATGGATTCTCAGAAAAACTGGACCCAACAGTTCCATTTTGGTGCTCTGCACGACGTAAACAATGCGGCTATGCAGCAAATAGGGCCAGACACAGGATTTGACACCATTGGTGATTATGAGGTAGCACGTCCGCTATCCAGGTTTCTCAACACATTATCCTCAGAAGGGATGCTGACGAAAACGATACTCTATAACATGAATCCTCAGGACAATGAATTATTTGCAACAATGATCGGAAACTATCAGGACGATACAATTCCAGGAAAAATCCAATTTGGTTCTGCATGGTGGTTTAATGATCAAAAAGATGGTATAGAGAGGCAAATCAACTCACTTTCCACTATGGGACTTCTGAGTAGATTCGTTGGTATGTTGACTGATTCCAGGAGCTTTCTCTCCTATCCTCGGCACGAATACTTCCGCCGAATCCTGTGTAATATTTTCGGACAGGATGTTGAAAATGGTGAGTTGCCAAATGATATGGATCTTATCGGAAACACCATCGCCGACATTTGCTACAGCAATGCAAAAAACTATTTTGCTTTTCCTGATACCCAGGAGCTTGTCCGAGAATAGGCATTTCGTTCAAAATCGAAGAATTTTCTAAAGATAAGTGCGGACATATGTGTGATATTCCAAGCATTATTTTTTGATAATCCTGAAGAGTTTGGGCGAAAGACCATTCATGGAAAGCCTCATGGGAAGGGGAATATCCACATTTCTATAACATGAAGCCATGTAATGGTATTAAATAAATATTCAATTGGAACTGGAGACCGTTTCGGTCTTCAGGCAAAAGCGCAGTTGGCCGCTATTGAGAAAGCTCGAGACCTGGGCGTTGAGCTTACCATTGTGTGGAATAAATCACATCGGGAACATACTTTTACCAACACCACAGCAGATTCAGTCAAGATTGAAGCTGACCAAGCTGTAGCAGAAATGGAGTGGGATGGACAATACTTTGTCGATGCCGATCATGTTACCCTTGATAACGTCGACCTTTTCCTGGAAAGTAGTGACTACTTCACACTCGATATAGCTGATCATATCGGAAAAAAAGCAGACTTAAAGAGTTTAGCTCACTTCACTGCTAGCCATTCCGACTTTATTGGTGAACTTACCATCCCCGGTATTGAGCATCCCTTACATATAACACCCGAGCTCTTACAAACTATTGCAGAAAAATATCTCCACGCAATTCAGGAAGCAGGGAAACTTTATCGTCACATTGAAAATTCAAAAGGTGAAAATACATTTGTAACTGAGATTTCCATGGATGAAACAGCAGAACCTCAGACATCTGCTGAGATTTTGTTGATCTTATCTGCAATGGCTCAGGAACACATTCCGGTGCAGGCCATTGCCCCCAAATTCCCAGGTTCTTTCAACAAAGGTGTTGAATATGTCGGCGATCTGGATTGCTTCAGAAATACATTCGAGGCTTTCATCTGTATCCTGCAATACAGTAAAAATCTCTTGGGGCTCCCGCAGAATCTAAAACTAAGTGTACATTCTGGAAGCGACAAGTTTTCCATTTACCCCCTTATTCGCAGCATAATTCAAAAACATGATGCTGGAATTCATCTAAAAACAGCAGGTACCACATGGCTTGAAGAACTTATCAGCCTCGCAGAATCAGGTGGAAAAGGATTACTTATTGCCAAACAAATATACACCTTATCCCGTGCTCATTTTGAAGAATTATGCGCCCCTTATACTTCTGTAATTGT
>JAOZTO010000184.1:0-2804 GCA_029942265.1 Desulfocapsa sp. | reverse complement strand
GACTACAAGGCATTACCATCACCCATTGACGTCGATGAATGGTCAAGTAAACAGTACGCAAACAGTCTTCGACACGATCAATCCTGTCCGGAATACGATGTTAATTTCCGTCAATTGCTGCATATCGGTTATAAAATTGCTGCTGATATGGAAACTGATTTCATTCATGCCCTTATTCAAAACAAAGAACTGGTTGCAAAAAATGTAGGCAGTAATTTATTTGATAAGCATATCGTACCGTTGTTTTTAACGTAAATATTCGGCTAGCACCCCATCTTCGTCTGATCCGGCTTGTTCACATATGAACAATATAGTTCACAAGCCGGATCAAACGAACCTAGTGCACTATCCAAACATTTACAATTCAGTGGTTAGCCTGTTTTGAACCCAACCCGAATATTTACGTTTTTATAACTGTTTTTTCCTTCAAATCGGCATGTTGACAAAACAAATTATTCCGCCATCATCTACATCCTTATCTTCCTGAAAAGGTTTGGAGTTGTACCTGTAAATTTTTTAAACACTCTCATAAAATAATGTTCATCTGCATAGCCAACAATATAAGCAATCTCTTTTATTGTCATATCAGAGTTGGTGAGGTACTCTTTCGCCATCGCTATTTTTTGTCTGTTAATATATTCAGTTATGCTCACTCCTGTTTCCGCTTTAAAGATATTTCTCAGATGCGAGTAACTGATAAAGAACTTTTCTGCAATCTCAGGTGGTGACAACGACTGGTTCACATTAGCATCTATAAAATCAGTGATTTCATTAATTCTTGAGAAAATAACGTGATTTGTAGAGTCTCTTTGAAATGCCTGGTGGAGATAATAGATTAGCCTGATAAGCTGTGTTGCTTTCCAAAGGACAGCCTCCTTCGTTTGATGAAATTTTCTACGAGATAATTCCTTATAAAAATCATACAACACTTGATTTTTGTCATTAACAACAGGATGTTTGTGAGAGATATAATCCAGCGTTCTGAGCTGATCTATTATCGGCCCGTTAAATGACACTGTACATCTTTTCCATTCACCATTCACAGCCACACTTCGATAGGAATGAGGAATATCAGGAAACTGAATAATACACGCTCCTTTTGAAAAAGACACATTCCCGGTTGGAGGACTATAAAAGGTACCTCTTCCCTCAATTATATAAGAAATCGTATATAACCCGAGAATCCGATAAGGAGTGTGCTGTTCCGCATCTAACAACTCATCGTAGTTATCAGATGAATTAAAAAAAATCCGATCTACCCACACTCCAATTGTACGTTCAACCTGATTGGGTACATAAGAAGGCCTGAGTTTTTCCCATTCAATTGGTTCTTTCATCATTTTGTCCACAATATCCAGCAGTCTGTCTATTTTAATTAAATTAATTACTGGTATATTTTATTTAACTGTAATTCACACCATCACTTACAACCTACAAATAGATAGTTAAGATACATCATAAACCAGAGAGGAAAATATGGGAAGAAAAAATGAGTTTTTATTTGTTCTAGTTGGAACTGGCAATATTGCCCAAAAATATGTTTCAGCCGTTAAAAATATTGATAATGCCTCCATTGCCGGAGTAGTTGCTTCTTCAGAAGAAAAAGCTATCAAGTTTGTAAAAGAACACAATATTGCCCACGGATCAGACAGCATGGAAAAGCTTGCTGAACAGATTGACTTTGATGCAGTCATCCTAGCTACTCCAAGTGGATTACACGCATCAGGAACAAGCCAGGCAGCCACTCTGAAAAAGCATGTTTTCTGTGAAAAACCACTGGACATTACAGTTGAAAAAATTGATGAAATGATTTCTGCATGCGCTAAAGCTGATGTCAAACTTGCATGTGCCTTTCAGCAACGTACTACTGAACACAACCGACAGATTTGTGAAGCTATTCACTCAGGAAAATTGGGGAATATCTATATCGCAAATGCAGCATTAAAAAACTATCGGGGGCAGGATTACTATGACAGTGGTGCTTGGAGAGGTACATGGAAAGTAGACGGAGGTGGCCCGTTCATGCAGCAAGCTGCTCACACCCTGGATCTTATGGTTTGGATGATGGGGCGTCCCTCACAAATTTTTGCATTTACTAATACTGTTGCCCATGACATTGAAGTGGAAGATATGGGACATGCAATCGTCAAATATGAAAACGGTGCACAAGGTGTGCTTGAGGCATCAACCGTTGTTCAACCAGGCTATCCAACCAGAATTGAAATTCATGGTGAGAAAGGATCAATTATATTCACCGAAAACGAAATTTTGGAGTGGGACATTTCTGGTGTGGATAAACCGGAATCAGATTCAGGCTCAAGCAGCAGTGGCGCCAAAGATCCTATGGCAATAGGAACACTGGGACACGAAATACTTCTTAATGATTTCATTGACGCCATTGCTACAGGCAGAGATCCTATTGTGTCCGGTGAAAGTGCCAGAACATCTGTTGAATTGATCAATGCATTATATCAATCAGCCAAAAGTGCTGAAGTCGTTAGATTCTAACACTGTAAACCATCGTACAAGTACACACAAACACCTCCATCAAATCAAAAAAACTGCAATATGCGGTGATTTCGAAAAGTTCTATGAGGTGCTCAACCAATAACAAAGGAGAACACAATGACAAAACTAGCTATTAATGGTGGACCAAAAACAAAAACTGATTCTTTCGGGACTGGTAAACGAATTGGTGACGAAGAAAAAAAGCAATTAATGGAAGTTGTCGAAAGTGATATGCTTTTCTATTTTATGGGCGATAAAGTATTCGAATTCCAGAAATCATTTTCAGATTTGTATAA
>JAOZTO010000183.1 GCA_029942265.1 Desulfocapsa sp. | reverse complement strand
AATTTTTCATTTAACGAAGAGATCGGGCAAAAAGGCATTAAATCAACAGTCTCATCGATAACGCCATCAACAATAAGTAGCCCTATTTTCCTTGTCAAGTAGTAGCACCTTCTCTTTTTGTCTTTCAACTTAGATAAAAAAACAATATACTAGCGACAGTGTTTTCAATTTTCACTCTATGGAGAAACAATATAATGGATTTTGAACCAAAATGGATCGCTTGGGAAATTACCAGACGCTGCAACCTGAAATGTGTACATTGCAGATCTTCGTCAGAACTTGCAATAGATGGGCACCCTGATTTTTCTTTTGATGAGGCCAAACGTGTACTTGATGATATTGCTTCTTACGCTTCTCCGGTAATTGTCCTATCTGGTGGCGAACCGTTACTTCGTGAAGATGTTTTTGATATTGCAAAGTATGGTGGTTCAAAAGGATTACGCATGTGCCTTGCCACCAATGGTACACTGGTTACTGAGGATATCTGTAAGAAAATCACTGATGCCGACATCAAGATGGTATCGCTGAGTCTCGACGGCGCTCAAGCAAAAACGCATGACGACTTCCGCAATCAGGAAGGCGCTTTTGATGGAACTATGAATGCCATCAAACTCTTTAAAAAACACAGCATCCCTTTTCTCATAAACTCTTCTTTTACATTGCGCAACAGGGAAGAAATTCCTGAAATATATAGGCTTGTTAAAGACCTCGGTGCCACAGCCTGGTATATGTTTATGATCGTCCCTACAGGCCGTGGTGAGGATATCATGGAAGAACTCATTCCAATTGAGCTTTATGATGAGATCCTGGAATGGCATTATGAGATCGAAAAAAACGATGACGAGTTGCTCACACGCCCCACCTGTGCGCCACATTATTATCGAATTGTACGCCAGAAAGCCAAGGAAGAAGGAAGTTCGTTTAAACGACGTAACCTGAAATTTTCCACAGGTGGTTCCAAAGGATGCCTTGCTGGACAGCTTATCTGTCTAATTGACGTTGACCTTGATGTGCTGCCTTGCAGTTATTTCCCAAAAGCGGCGGGAAATCTGTACAAGCAGTCCTTTAAGGAGGTCTGGGAAGAGTCAAAACTGTTTGCTGAAATGCGAGATTTTAAAGGCTACAAAGATAACTGCGGATCATGTGAATATGTGAACGTCTGTGGTGGTTGCAGAGCGCGTGCCTATGCCATGACCGGTGATTATCTGGCTCAGGAACCATTTTGTAACTATATCCCCCGAAACAGTAAAAACACCAACTAGGAGACTAATTATGAATGATACTTTTCTAAAAGCCTGTCGTGGAGAAAAAACTGATTACACTCCCATCTGGATTATGCGCCAAGCGGGACGATACCTCCCTGAATACCAGAAAGTTCGTGGCAAAGTCACATTTCTGGAACTGTGCAAAACCCCAGAACTCTGCGTAGAAGTGACTCTACAACCCATTGATATTCTCAATGTGGATGCAGCTATTCTGTTTTCGGATATTCTTATTCCACTGCAGGCCATGGGAACTCCCCTTGAATTTCACGAAGGACGAGGGCCTGTGTTCCCTAAACCTATCAAAAACCAGGCTGATCTGAATGCACTTATCATTCCTGATCCAGACGAACATACCGGATTTGTTATGGAGACCATCCGGCTCCTGAGAAAAGAACTGAACGTTCCGCTCATCGGTTTTGCAGGAGCTCCGTTCACCTGTGCCACGTATATGATTGAAGGT
This sequence comes from Desulfocapsa sp., assembly GCA_029942265.1. Taxonomy (GTDB): domain Bacteria; phylum Desulfobacterota; class Desulfobulbia; order Desulfobulbales; family Desulfocapsaceae; genus Desulfocapsa. The sequence goes on along the minus strand of JAOZTO010000183.1, from coordinate 3,924 downwards.
GGATCGTCTAAAGTGTTCTGGGAAACCAAGAAAATGATGTTCACAAACCCGGAACTTTTCCACAATATGATGCGGAAAATTACAGACACAACAACGCTCTATCTCAAAGCACAGGCAAAGGCAGGTGCTCAGGCTTTACAGATATTTGATTCGTGGGCAGGTGTTCTTGCCCCATGTGATTTTAAAATATTTGCGTTGCCCTATGTCCAGGAAATTATTCGTGATTTGCAAGACACAGGTCTTCCAATCATCTACTTTGCAAACAATGGTGCAACACTCCTTGAGATGTCCGAATCTTCTGGAGCTGATGTTCTTGGTCTTGATTGGCGTATCAATATTGGAGATGCTGTCAAACGCATTGGAAATGTTGCTGTACAGGGAAATCTTGACCCATTCTCCCTGTTACTGCCAAAGAAAGATCTCAAAGCACGTATCGGGCGTATTATCGAAGATGCAAAGGATGCTAAAGGTCACATCTTTAACCTTGGTCATGGTATCCATCAATTCACCCCACCGGATCAGGCAAAAGCCGCTGTGGAATTTGTTCATGAATTGAGCCAGAAATAACAGACAGGCTAGTGCAAATCCCCACTTTTAAACAATGCCATGCTCTAATGGATGAGCATGGCATGCTAGATAATATCAAAGCCCATTCAACCGCAGTGGCGCAGGTGGCGCAAATGCTCTACCAGGAACTGGCAAAAAATCCGACAATATGTGCTAAATTACCACCCATAAACCTAGTTCTTGCAGGTGCTTTGCTTCATGATATTGCAAAAACACCTTGCCTTGAAAGTCGTTGCGATCATGCAAAACAGGGAAGAGACATCTGCTTGAATCTGGGATATCCGGAAGTTGCCGAAGTAGTCAGGGAGCATGTCAGATTGGTAGATTTTCCCCATAGCAGGTTTGCCATTGGCCATTTTATGGCTAGGGATATTGTCTATTATGCAGACAAAAGGGTTTGCCACACAACTGTGGTACCAATTGCAAAAAGACTTGATTATATCCTGAAACGCTATGGGAACAACGACCCTGAACGGTATCGTATAATTAAAGAAAATTTCAATAAATGCCAGCGGCTTGAAAACTGTTTTCTCCAATTTATTAACATCACATCTGATGAGATTAATGCTAGTCAGTCAACACTTGCCTTTACAATGGACTAACAAATGAAACAAAAAACTCTCTTTCTCTCTTTTCTGCTACTACTGTTAACAAGCGTTCTCTCTCTGGCAGCAGAACAACAAGCCATCACCATTAACGTACCAGACAGTGTCGTTAAAGAAGTGATTGCCAAAAGTTTACCTGCTCATTTTGAGATCCAATCAAAAACGTTACTTGGTGGAATTTCAATTGATAAGATTGAAAACCTACAACTTTTAGAGAATAAAGTGTCAGGCCATATCACACTCTCAGGACATGAATTACAGATAGTGACAACCATTGCAGGACACAATCTTCGCATGAAAATAGGTTCGCTCACCATGGGATTTCAATGTGATGCGACTCTGCGTTTTGATAGCACAACTGCGACACTGTATATCAAACCTGTCATCACCGAAATTCAATCATCAGACCAACAGAAAACTGATGTTGCCTCCACAGTTGCCATGCTTTTTAATAATCAGGAATTCCCTTTGCAACTAGAAACCTTGAGTTCAATCACAGCAGATGCCGGCAATAAAATCATTACCATAGCCTTAGCAGCCAATGATATCAGCATAAAACCCAATAGCTTATCGATGCAAATTTTGCCAAACATTGTGGCTACTGCCAAATAAAATGTCAATTACCCCTTCCAATGGGGATATTGAGCCAAACTTGCTTCTACTTTTCTGTTCTGTGTAAGTGTTTTTCTTTTTCCTATAATGGCTAAAAGAATGCCGGAACCGCCACTCCATAAAGCGGAATCAGTACCGATTTTCCCAAACCATAAAAAACAAAGCGACAAAACAAGAATAACCACACCTAAAACACCCATTGCCTGTCCAGAATACAATTCGGAACTGGTCACAGAAAAGCTCTCAACCCAGCCATTGTTTACTTTTGTTTTGCTGCTACCGGAATGTAGCAACTCTCCTGCTGGCATATATTTCATCTCAGTGCCACAGTTTGGGCATAAATAGGACGTGTCACCTGGCGTGTATGCTGCATCCCCTGCTTCCCGACATGTTGTACATGTTGGTGTTGGTATATCGCTTTTAGACATTATCCCTAGAAAAACTCATTATCAAGTATCAGTGATGATAGAGAAATCATCCCGATCAGTTCGCCATTTTCTTCCACAGGTGCTCTTCGTATTCCACAATTGAATAATAAGCGAGCGACATAGCGAATATCCATATCAGCAGGTATGGTAATCACAGGTTTCGTCATTATTTCATAGATATGAACTTCGTTGGGAGAACGATCAGCAACCAGTACTTCTTTGATAAAATCCTGAACAACTACTATCCCCCATGCATCGTCTGAATGTCGCTTCTCCACAAGAAGACATCGCTTTTGCTCAGATCGCATTTTCGCTGCTGCTTCTTGTGCTGTAGCCATACCATCTATGGTCGTAATACCTTTTCTAATGACATCTTTTGCACGGATTATCTTTTTTTTCTCTATTGACATATTACCTCCAAAAATAAACTCTCCATCTGCTGCGTTGCTATAAATTTCAGGCTTTTGTTAAGCCTGTTAGAAATAGCTTTCTCGAACATTTTCTTTAAATTTTTCCATCTGGCTTTCCAAACCAACAACGTGTTCAACTGGTAGAACAAATCCAATCCCTGTTCCTGGTTTTTCAAACTCTCCAGCTTCTTTTATAACATCAAGAATTTCAACAACACGGTGTTCCTCAACAAGAAGCATGATAATATCAGTTTGTGCTTCAAGTGACAGTCCGAAAAAGCTTTTCGCCTCATTGATTCCCGTTCCTCTTGCTGGAATAATGGTTGCACCGGTAGCACCCGCTGCTTTGGCAGCATCCACAATAGTATCTGTAATATCAGATTTCACTGAAGATAAAATGAGTTTAAAGCGCATTATTATTTCTCCTTTACTTTTTTGACACGTTTTGATTTCCAATCCATCAATTGAGCATAGCCCATAACTGCAATAATGGGAAAGAGACTGGCAAAGGCAATAAGACCAAATCCGTCTATTGCAGGATTTCTCCCAGGTACAGTAGAAGCAAGCCCAAGACCTAGTGCTGCAACAAGGGGCACAGTCACAGTAGAAGTTGTTACTCCACCTGAGTCATATGCAAGCGGAACTATACTTTTAGGGGCAACAAGAGTCTGGACAATAACAATTAGATATCCGACAAGGATATATAAATACAGGGGAGTGCCGGTGACAATCCGAAAAGTCCCCAGGCTTATTCCAAAAGCAACACCAATGGCCACAGTGATTCGCAGTCCCCAGGTTGAAATTGTGCCCGCTGATACTTCATTAGCTTTATATGCTACCGCAATGAGCGATGGCTCTGCAATGGTGGTTGCAAATCCAATCATTGCGGCAAAAAGATACACCCATCCGTAGGCTTTCCAGTCAACCGTGGTAATTATTTCCTTTGTGCCATAGATAAATTCAGGATCAGAAAGTTGGGTTGCCATAATTTTCCCCAACGGAAACAGGGCTTTTTCAAGTCCGGCAAGAAAAAGTGCAAGACCAATAATAACATAAATCCCTCCAACCAGAACCCGACGAAGGTTAGGGATTTTTTGACGTAATACTATAAGTTGAAACACAGCAATAAGTGTGACAATAGGTATCACATCTTTGCAGGTTCCAAATAATATTCCGCTAAATTCTTTTATGAATTCCAAAAATTTCCCTTATTATAAACATCGTAAAACACACTTTGATGGCGTCGCAAAAACTCTCCATCTGCTTCGTTGCTGCAAATTTTCTATCATTACGACGTACTTT
>JAOZTO010000182.1 GCA_029942265.1 Desulfocapsa sp. | reverse complement strand
TCATATGTGAACAGGCTGGATCAAGCGAAGATAGGGTGCTAGCCGAATATTTACGAAAATTTACGTGCCCGCATATGGAGGCTTTTAGAATTTATCACTATTAACAAGAAAGTGAGTAGCGATTGATGCTGCATACCCAAGTGCAATAACGGGAGTCCATTTCAAGTGGCCACCAAATGTGTAGGCGCCTCGTGCCTGTCCCATCAAAGCAACACCAGCAGCAGAACCAATTGAAAGGAGACTGCCGCCAACACCAGCTGTTAGAGTCACTAACAACCATTGGCCAAGGGACATATCGGGCAACATGGTGAGCACTGCAAACATAACGGGAATGTTGTCAACAATAGCAGATAATACACCGACTGCAATATTTGCATTTGTAGCCCCCCAGCTTCCATACATTATATTGGATACAAGTCCAAGATAACCCATAAATCCAAGTCCACCAACACAGAGAATAACACCATAAAAGAAAAACAGAGTGTCCCACTCAGCTCTGGCGACACTTTTGAAAATATCAAATGAAACAGTGTCACCTACTCGTTCTTTGGCTTTTTCAGCATCAAAAGGAACGCCTTTGGCATGTTTGTTGTGGGTACGTTTTAGATAAAAACCATACAATTTAAGGTAGGAAAGTCCCATCATCATACCAGCCATGGGAGGAAGGTGGAGAAAGTTATGAAAACTGACAGCAGTAACAATAGTCATTAGGAAAAGGAATATAACCACAAAGCCACCACGTTTCATGGTGACAAGCACACCATCACCTTCCGGTTTGCTTTTTTGTATGGCAAAACTCATGATTGTAGCTGGTACCAGCCAGTTGACAAGGGATGGCAGGAAGAGGGAAAAGAACTCTCCAAAATTCACAATACCTTTTTGCCAGACCATGAGTGTGGTAATGTCACCAAACGGACTGAACGCTCCACCAGCATTAGCACCAACCACAATATTAATACAGGCTAACGATATAAATTGTTTTTTACCTTTTCCAAGAGCCATAACAACAGCACACATCAGCAATGCAGTTGTCAGATTATCGGCAATAGGTGAAATAACAAAAGAAAGTGCTCCTGTAATCCAGAAGAGTTGTCTGAAAGTTAATCCAGCACTTACAAGCTTTGCCCGCAATGTTTGGAAAACGAGCCGTTCTTCAAGAGCATTTATATAGGTCATTGCCACAAGAAGAAAAAAGAAGAGTTCAGCATACTCAAGAATATTATGACGTATGGCGATCTCTGCCGCATGTGGTAGGCCATGTTGTGCATATACTGCTGCTATAAGAATCCAAATTAAACCGGCTGCCAGAAGAACAGGCTTTGATTTTCGAAGGTGAGTAACTTCTTCTGCCATAACAAAAAGATACGCAATAACAAAGAGAAGTAGTGCAATGTAGCCTACTGGGTGTTTTGTTAAATCGAGTGTTTCTCCACCTCCACCTGATGCAAATGCAACAATCGGAAATAAAAGTGAGACAACAAGGGTTGAGGTGAAAAATTTGAAAAATGGAAACATAAAAAACCTCCAAGTAGTAGTATGCAGGCTAATTTGAATAATTGCCATTTTATCCCAATTATTCGTTGCGAGAAAAAAATATTTTCGTGATATCAACTATATATCTGGTTGAAAATTTCGCCCACGCCTCGAGTTGGAATGAAAATGATAATTATCCGAAACACCCTGTAGCTTAGATCTGTAAAAACACCATAGCATAAAAAAATATTATTATTCAAGTACTCTTCTGTGTTGTATCAAAAAAAGTGTAGAAGTAAAAAAAACAACTTTTTTGTGGTAAAAAAACATTCTGATTGTTTGAAATAATATGAATACAATCTAATTAAATAAAAATGTAGTTATATTTCATTATGTTGGAACGATTTTAATAAAAAAGATTTTTTTATGGCCATTATTTCAAAAATTGGGTATTTTTGTTAGTTTCGATTTGTACATTTGACAATGTCATGTGGGGGAAACGATGAAAAAAGATCTTACTGGCATTACTGCAAAAGAATATACCTTCAACACAGAAGAAGACATATGCTTCTCTGATGAAGGTGTTGAACTCTGTGCAAAAATAGTAGCAAAATGTGCTATTCATTTACAAAAGAAAGGTGTATATAAGCTTTTCGGTGATTTGAAAGCCAAAGTAACAGGTAGTTGTGAACGTTGTGGCAAACAGCAGGTTCACTTCGATGTTGCTCGAAGATTCAATTACCAATATATACTTGGAGAAGAACCTTCATTAGGTTCGGAACACGAGTGTCGTGTTGAGGATTATGACCGAGTATATCTCACTGATCCTGTGATTGAAAGTAGTGATGTTTTATCTGAACAGCTTGTCCTTGCATTACCAGGACAGATACTCTGTGATGATAATTGTAAGGGTTTATGTCCGCTGTGTGGTATAAATCAGAATTTGGAATCGTGTGTTTGCAAGGAAACTCATAAAGGGTCGCCTTTTGCAATACTGAATACATTACAGAAAAATTAAAAAGTCCTGTCGCGATTGCGGCGATTTATTGGAGGATAGTATTATGGCTCTGCCCAAAAGAAGACATTCCCGTTCCCGTACCCGAAAAAGAAGATCACACCATGCGTTAAGTGCCCCTGGAATTTCCACCTGTGCAGAATGTGGCGAACCCAAGCAACCCCATCGTATCTGTCCAAGTTGCGGAATGTATAAAGGACGTTCCGTGTACAGTCTGGATGCAGAGATAGAATAGGTATCCCATGCGTATTGCCTTGGATGCCATGGGGGGTGACCATGGACCTAATGAATTAATAGCCGGGGCAATTCAGGCTCTTGAAGTAAAAGAGTTACAGATTGCTTTGGTAGGTGATGAGTCTTCAATTCAAGACTGTCTTAACGTCCTGAATCCTCCTGCACATATTGCTGATCGATTGCAGATTGTCCACACTTCTGAAATGGTTGAAATGGGAGAATCTCCTGTGGATGCCATTCGTAAGAAAAAAAATTCTTCTGTCATGCTTGCCTTTGATCTTGTAAAAAAAGGCAAAGCAGATGCAGCTGTCAGTGCCGGTAATTCTGGTGCGACCATGGCTTCTGCTGTCCGAAAACTTGGACGGATACAGGATATTTCTCGTCCTGGTATAGCTAGTTCCTTTCCCACACTACACAAACCTGTGGTCATGATGGATGTTGGTGCCAACGTCGATTGTCGGCCAAAGCATTTGTTTCAATTTGCTATAATGGCTTCTGCTTATTCCCAAATTTATGATATTGATTCGCCTCGTGTTGGAATTTTAAGTATTGGTGAAGAGTCCGGAAAGGGGAATCAACTTGTTAAGGATACCAGTAAATTACTTAATAATAGTTCACTGAACTTCGTAGGTAATGTTGAAGGAAGAGATATCTTTCAAGGAAATGTTGATGTTATTGTTTGTGACGGATTTGTAGGTAATATCTGTCTAAAAGTCAGCGAAGGACTTGTCGAAGCAGCAACTGAGATGATTAGAACTGGTATAATGAGTTCTGTTAAAGCTCAAATCGGATATTATCTTGCCAGACCAGTTTTTCGTAAGTTTAAGAAACGTGTTGATTATGCAGAATATGGCGGCGCACCACTTCTTGGAATTAACGGAACAGGCATAATATGTCACGGGAAGTCTAATGTTATGGCGATTAAAAACGCAATCCTTGAAGCATCAAAAGTTGTTGAGGTACGAGTGAATGAAAAAATAATCGCAAGTCTTGTGGCAAATTCAATTGTGTCCACTGAGGTTGAATAATGGGAGTAGTAATTCTCGGAACAGGATCATGTCTTCCAGAAAAGATCATTAGCAATCATGATTTGGAGAAACGTGTTGAAACCAGTGATGAGTGGATAGTCAGTCGGACTGGTATCTCAACTCGCCGCATAAGTGGAAAGGGCGAAGAAACATACAAAATTGCAGCATCAGCCGCACGAAATGCTTTGGATGTAGCAGAACTCACTGCTGATGATATAGATCTGATAATTGTGGCCACCATGAGTTCTCACATGCTCATGCCATCGTGTGCCTGTTTTGTGCAGAAGGAGCTTGGAGCAGATAAGGCGTTTGCCTACGATGTTAATGCGGCTTGCTCCGGATTTTTGTTTGCACTTGATTGCGGTGATAAGTACTTGCGCGTTGAGAATAATAAAAAAGTTCTTGTGATTGGTACTGAAACACTGTCAAGCCGGACAAACTGGCAGGATCGCAATACCTGTATTTTATTTGGCGATGGAGCAGGAGCAGTTGTGCTCGAATACCAGGACAATAACAGGGGAGTGGTTGCTTCAAACCTATTTTCTGATGGTCGTCTCTGGAACCTTCTCTACATGCACACAGCTCCTTCATGCAATCCTGCACTAGCAGAAGAGGATAATCCTGGCGCCCATATTCTTATGGAAGGCAAGGAAGTCTTTAAGTATGCAGTGAAGGCCATGGAGGGTGCTGTTAGGGATCTGCTTACTTCCGAACAGATTGAACTTGAAGCAATTGATGTGATGATCCCACACCAAGCAAATATTCGTATCCTTAATAAACTGGTTTCCCGCCTTGGAATTGAACAGGAAAAAGTATTCATAAATGTTCATAAATATGGTAATACATCAGCGGCTTCCGTACCTATTGCACTTGATGAGGCAAAACGTGAAGGGTGGTTGAAGCGTGGTGATTTACTTTTAGTTTGCTCTTTCGGTGGCGGTTTCACCTGGGGAGCATCTCTGATACGATGGTAAACAGGAGAGATGATGGATTATTTTCTTACAGAAGAACAGAGCATGATCGTCGAGATCAGCAAACAGATAACCGACGAACAAATTATCCCCAAACGTGCCGAGTTAGATGAAAAAGACGAGTTTCCAAGGGAAATTCTAGAAAACATGGGGCAGGCAGATCTTTTCGGTGTGCCGATTCCAGAAGAATATGGTGGTTTTGGTGGCGGATGCCTTGATATCGTATTGGCCCTTGAACAGCTTGGTCGTGGTTGTATCGGTGTTGCTACGGCGTTTGCGGCCAGTGCTTTGGGTATATATCCGATCATAATTTCCGGTTCGGATGAGATGAAGAGGAAATACCTCCCTCCAGTAGCTGCTGGTAAACAATTTGCAGCCTTTGGACTCACTGAGGCTAATGCTGGCTCGGATGCTTCAGGAATTCAAACTACAGCTGTGCTTGATGGTGACGAATGGGTTATCAACGGAACCAAACAGTGGATAACAAATGGTGGTGAAGCACAAATTTATACTGTTATTGCCATCACTGACAGATCTCGTGGTGCTCGTGGTGCTTCGATGTTTGTTGTCGAAGCAGGTGATCCTGGCTTTTCATGTGGTCCTAAAGAGAAAAAGATGGGGATTCGTGCCTCCTCAACCACAGAATTGATATTTAAGGATTGCAGGATTCCCAAAGATAGACTTATTGGCCGATTAGGAACAGGATTTATCACTGTGATGAAAACCCTCGACTCCTCTCGTCCAGGCATTGCGGCACTTGGCCTTGGAATAGGACAGGCGTGTATTGATGAAGCAACATCCTATGCCAAACAGAGAGTGCAGTTTGGTAAACCGATTATATCCTTTCAGGCAATTCAGCACATATTAGCGGACATGGCCATTCAGCTTGAAGCTTCAAGAGCTTTGGTGTATGCGTCAGCAAAACATATAGATGCTCATCCTAAG
>JAOZTO010000181.1:4306-5714 GCA_029942265.1 Desulfocapsa sp. | reverse complement strand
TTTTTTGGTGTTACCACTTTTTGATGAATACACGATAAGACTTTTCATAAAAGATCCTCCAATTGTTTTTTTACGAATCGAACACGAATGAATAGTAAGAAGTCGAATATTTACGAAAAAAAATATATACTATTGTATAGTAACGGATAATAAAAGAGTACCCAGACTTCCGCAAGTATAATGTGCCATTATCAAAAACTATTTTTTTCAGCAACTCATGCAGCCACCGACATCATTACAAACAGCGCTCCTTGAATGGTTTGCAAAAAGCCAGCGTCCCCTTCCATGGAGGCAGCATTACACGCCCTATGAGATATGGATTTCTGAAATAATGCTGCAACAAACTCAAATAGACAGAGCCTCTATCTTTTTCACCCGATGGATGAAGGTTTTTCCCGATCTGCAAACTCTTGCCTCATCTTCGGAAACAAAGGTGCTTAAATGCTGGGAAGGGCTTGGCTATTACTCAAGAGCCAGAAATATTTTAAAAACGGCAAAACTCCTTGTCAAAGAGCACCAATCTAGTGTCCCCGATAGCCGCAAAAGCCTTCTCACTCTTCCGGGAATCGGCCCATACACAGCTGGTGCTATTGCCTCCATCGGCTTCAATCGCACTGTTCCTGTGGTGGATGCCAACATTGCACGACTTTTTGCACGACTCTTTAATATTGATCTTGTTCAGGGAAGTCCTGAGGCTGGAAAAATCAACTGGGCAAAAGCTGAGGAACTCCTGCCACAGGGTGATGCGAGAAATTTCAATCAGGCGCTTATGGAGCTTGGAGCACTTATATGCCGGTCGCGTAACCCACTTTGTTCGACCTGCCCTATAGCATCACACTGTCTGGCATTAGAATATGGCATCATCCCTGAACGACCGATTCCCAAGAAAAGTAAAAAAATCATTCCTATTGAAATGGCTACAGGAATAGTTGTTTATAATAATTTGCTCTTTATCCAGCAACGACTTGCAGATGATGTATGGGGCTCACTTTGGGAGTTTCCAGGTGGAAGAGTACAATCAGGAGAAGATGCGAAGCAGGCTGTGGTGCGAGAGTTTTTGGAGGAGACTGAATTCAAGGTGACGGTGCAGTCAAAAATCACCACTACTATTCATCACTACACACGATATAAAGTAACCCTTCACTGTTTTTTGCTGAGTCTTGATGATGCTATTAGTGATCCTATTTTACACGCTGCCCAGGATTTTCATTGGGTTTCATTCAATGAACTTCAACGATACGCATTTCCAGCCGGACACCGCAAGCTTATCGATTTTCTCACTGCAACAGCCCATGAACTGACTTGTGATTCAGTATAATCAGTACAAATAGTTCCCCAAGAATAATCAAAGCTGAGTGTAGGAGCCCTGTCCCAGGGCGATTGCCCGCACGTCCATACAAGAGCAAAA
>JAOZTO010000181.1:0-4206 GCA_029942265.1 Desulfocapsa sp. | reverse complement strand
TTACTCTTGGGCAAGTTTTCCGGCAAACCAGATAAGAATCAATACAGGGATACCCATAACAGCAGTCATAAGAAAAAATGATTCATACCCAAATGTAGAAACAGCAGTCCCTGAATATCCACCAATCAATTTAGGAAACAAGGTCATCAGCGAACTAAACAGAGCGTACTGAACAGCTGTAAACGAAATATTCGTAAGACTTGAGAGAAAGGCAATAAAAGCTGTTGAGGCAAGACCAGCACAGAGATTATCCGCACCAATAACAACAGCAAGCATTGTTATATCATTCCCGCTCGCTGCAAGAAGCATAAAAAGAAGATTGGTGGCCGATGCTAATATTCCGCCAACAAAGAGTATTCTATATACTCCATAGCGAACCGTGAGAAGACCACCCACAAAACCTCCAACCAGAGTCATACCAAGCCCAAAAGTCTTGGTTACTGTTGCGATCACATTTTTACTAAATCCCATATCCAGATAAAACACATTAGACACAACACCTAAAACGATATCTGAAACCCTGTAAAACCCCACAAGAAGTAGTAACAAAATTGCTGTCTTAGCACCATAACGGACAAAAAAGTCTTTCACAGGTGCCACATAACTTTCCTGTACCATTTCTCTGTCTGCAAACCCTGCTTTAACACAGACAAGACTACAGCAAGCTGCCATTCCCAGAGCAAAAAACAATCGCACTGTTTCCACGCAAAAGCTGATTAGTCTCACATTTCCTTTAGAGCCACCTGCAAACTGATCTTTCAGCCAGGCAGCCAGCTGTTCTGTCATAAAAAAACAGGCCGCAAATACTGCCGCCGCCAGCACAAACAGAAAGAATAGTCGGAAGTACTGTCCAGCACTGTACTGATATGGTGTGGAACGTGTTGCTTCTGGTTCACTAATAATACAGGTAGTAACAACACCAACCAGCATGACAGCTGCCATCACAAAATACGTCATGCTCCATGCACTGCCGACATACAGCTCACGACTTGTTCCAAACCATGACGCAATATAGAGCGAACCCGCTCCAGCTACAAGCATACCAATTCGATATCCTGCAACATAAGTAGATGCAAGCATCGCCTGCATGGATTCCTCCACAGATTCGATACGATAAGCATCAATAACAATATCTTGAGTAGCAGATGAAAAACCAAGAAAAACAGCTGCAAGTGCCATCATTACGAGGCTACCTTCTCCTTGAGTTGGGTCAGTCAGGCCCATCCAAACAATCGCTACCATTACAGAAAACTGAGAGAGCAGCATCCAGGAACGTCGTCTGCCAAACATTTTCGTTAAAAAGGGCAGAGGTAATTTATCTACAAGAGGCGCCCATATAAACTTAAAAGAGTATCCAAGGGCTGCCCAGCTAAAAAAAGTAACCGCTGATCTACTCACTCCTGCTTCACGGAGCCATACCGAAAGTGTAGAAAAAATCAGCAGGATAGGAACACCTGCGGAAAATCCGAGAAAGAGCATTGTCAACACTCGGGGATGCGTCCAGACACGCAACATATTTATCTTTCCTGAACCTGCTTCACTCTTTTCAGACATTCTTCTCTTTTCTCCACAATATTTTTATGGTATTATTTTTGAACAGCTACTATTCAGTGTTTTGCCAACTCACAGGTACTCGCTGAATAATTATTTTTTCCTATTATCAAATAAATCACATCATGCCAGTTACAATATACAACACATTATCACGCAAGAAAGAAGAGCTCAAACCCATTGAGCCAGGCCATATCAAACTTTACGTCTGTGGAATCACATCCTACGACTATTGCCATATTGGTCATGCCCGTTCGGCATTGGCCTTTGACATGATAGTCCGTTATCTAAGGTATCTCGAATACAAAGTCACTTATATTCGTAACTTCACAGATATTGATGATAAGATTATCACTCGCGCCAACGAGCAACAGACAACAACAGAAGAGCTGGCAAATCGTTTTATTGATGAATTCTATATTGATATGGATAAACTCGGTGTGAACAGACCCACCATGGAGCCAAAAGCTACCGAACATATTCAGGAAATGATAGATCTTATCAGCGAACTTATCGAAAAAAATATGGCTTATCCAGCTGGCGGCGATGTCTATTATTCGGTAAACTCCTTTGCAAATTATGGAAAACTTTCTGGTCGTAAACTTGAAGATATGCAAGCTGGTGCCCGTATTTCAATAAACGAAAACAAAAAAGATCCCATGGATTTTGTACTATGGAAAGCTTCCAAACCAGGCGAACCAAAATGGGAAAGCCCCTGGGGAGCAGGCAGGCCAGGTTGGCACATTGAATGTTCTGCCATGAGCCGTAAATATTTAGGTTCTACTTTTGACATCCATGGCGGTGGACAGGATCTTATCTTTCCCCACCATGAAAACGAACTTGCTCAAAGCGAAGGTGCTAACGATACATCTTTTGTGAACATGTGGATTCATCATGGTTTTGTTACTATTCGTGATGAAAAAATGTCTAAATCCCTCGGGAATTTTCTGACCATCAGAGATATTCTTGACCATTATCATCCTGAAGTTCTCAGATTTTTTATATTTTCAACGCAGTACCGCAACCCTCTTGATTTCTCTGAAACCGCTATGCAAAATGCCATGGCCGGATTGAATCGTCTATATGAATGCCTTGCTGCAATCGAAGCACTTGAAGATCACTGTTCCGACACGGCAACACCCACAATGAACAGCAGCGACAAAGAAAAAATCGAATCACTTGAAAGTAATTTCCAGTCAGCCATGAACAATGATTTCAATACGGCAAAAGCTCAAGGAATGCTCTTTGAAACTGCTAAGATAATAAATAAAACTATCAGACAATTGCCAACACAACCATCACAGGATGAGTTCACACTGCTTAAAAAGAGTGGTGATACCATTAAAAAACTTGCGAGTATCATGGGTATTTTGCAAGTTCAACCCTCTGAATTTCTTGCCTCTGCCAAGGCTACAATGCTTGCAAAAACTGATATCGATGAGACAGAAATTCTTGAATACATAGAACAACGAATTCAGGCACGAAATGACAAGGATTGGGCAAAAAGCGATGAAATCCGTGACAGACTGCTTAAGAAAGGCATTGAGCTTAAGGATGGAGCCGACGGAACCAGTTGGAGTGTAAAGCGAGGCTAACATGATATTAAGCATGCGTTCACCAGCCGTTGCTGGAAGATTCTACCCAGATGATAATGATACTCTTCGTTCTACTATTCAGGAATTAGGCGAAGCTCTTCCGGCACACAAGAAAAAGGCGATAGTAGCAGTTTCACCACATGCCGGTTATATGTATTCCGGCAATGTTGCCGCAAATACGTTAGGGCAGATTGAGATACCGGAAACAGTTATTCTTTTAGGTCCCAATCATAGCGGTAGAGGAAAACCAGTTGCACTTTCAACAGCCACTTGGGATATGCCCATGGGACAGGTCGCTGTAAATCATGATATTGCTCACGCAATACTCACGGAGACAGATTCTATTGAAGAAGATGAATCTGCACATACACATGAACATTCCCTTGAGGTTCAGCTCCCCTTCCTACAGCTAAGACAAAAAAACCTTTCCATAGTACCTATCAGCATCTCTCACGTTACATATCAGATACTTGATACAATCGGCCTTGCCCTTGCTGAGGTCATTAAACGGTCTGATAAAGATATTCTGATAATTGCCTCTTCGGATATGACCCATTACGAATCGCGTGAAGTAGCAGAAAAAAATGACCATTATGCTCTTAAAAAACTTTCGGAGATGAACCCGGAAATACTTTATCGTTCTGTCATCGAACGTGACATTTCAATGTGTGGGATCATGCCTGTAACAGCGGCACTGAAAGCAGCCATCGAACTTGGCGCAACAAAAACAGAACTTATTCAATACACTGACTCGGGAGAAATAACTGGAGATACTGATCAGGTTGTTGGATACGCTGGAGTTCTTATTCTGTAAGTATCATTTTCCCTTGACAGACGTAGCAAAACTGTCTAAATAAGTTCTTCTGAATAGATTCATCCTGGGGGATGGTCTAACGGCAAGACAGCGGACTCTGACTCCGCTTATCGGGGTTCGAATCCCTGTCCCCCAGCCAATAAAATCAGCACTCTACGAAGATCAGGAAAAACAGTCAATTGACACTTATTGACACATCCGCAGCTCAACTCCCCCCGAACTTTAAATTCGCATTTTTATCACGTA
>JAOZTO010000180.1 GCA_029942265.1 Desulfocapsa sp. | reverse complement strand
TATTTGAAGCTTCTGCTACCTTTCTTGCTTTTTTCAGCTCGGTGATATTTTCTTTAATGGCAACATAATGAGTGATGACTCCTTTCTCATTTTTAAGCGGTGCCAGAAGAACGCTTTCATGATAAATTTCTTTATTTTTAGATTGATTAACAAACTCACCATTCCAAATTTCTCCCTTTTCAAGGGTTTCCCACATATCGGTATATGTCTCACTTGGTGTTAATCCACTGTTCAAAATCCTGGGATTTTCCCCTAACACCTCCTCCCGACTATAGCCTGTCACATTTTCAAACTGTTTATTCACATACTCAATCTCTCCGTTAAGATTTGTGATTACAATACTTGAAGGATTTTGTTCAACCACCAGTTGTAGCTTTTCACGCTGTACAATTTCTTTTTGAAGGCTCAGTGTTCGTCTGCGAACCTCTTTTTCAAGATTTTTATTACTTTCCGCAAGAGCCATCTCGGCTTTTTTCTTTTCTGTTATATCAAGGCTGTACTCGATCATCTGGCTCAAATCACCACTCTCATCAAAGATGGGATAGCCGTGAACTTCGACATATATCTCCTTCCCATTCTTGTCAAAATGAATATGCTCCATGGTTACCGGCTTATTGCTTCGACGAATTTCGTTGACCGGACAGGGGTGATGGTCTCCACCGCAGGGTGAATCCCGCTTATGGGTCAAAGCATAGCAAAAAGTTGCATTTTCCGGTCCCAACTCAAGCGCTGCCTTATTCAGCATGTTGATAGCGTAGGTGTTGATATCCAACACATAAAATGGATGCCCTAGAGAATCTATAACGGTTTTCAAAAAATCAGTCTGCTTGCGCTGTTCCTCTTCGGTACGCCTACGGACATCAACCTCCTCCCTCAGTTCTCTGGTACGTTCAAACACAGACTGTTCTAATGTCTCGTTACTGGCACGCAAAGCAGCCTGAATATTGGCACGTTCCCTGACAATTCCTGCGATACTTCGGAGAATAACCCAAGCAAGGCTCAAAATAAACATCGTAACAAAAATCATAGCCCAGAAAATTTGCTGTGCAAAACGCTCTTCCACACGATCCCGAACAACTTCCAGCTTAAGCATTTCGGCCTGGGCATCAAAATAGATTCTATGGGAGTTTTCCATCAGCCTTTCAAAAAACGGAGCTATTCGCTTATACGCTAAACTGATTGCCCCCTTATCAGAAATTGCTCCTGATTTATTTTGTTCATCACGCAAACTCCCATACAGAATTGCGATTTCCATCAACTGGCTTATATCATCAGCATATTTGTGCAGTTCAACAATTTTGGCACGAACTTCCAAAACTTCAAGATTAATACGGTTGAGATAGTAATTTTTGTATACAAAATTGCGTTCCACCTGTTCTTTGTTCGCAAAATTAATATCATAAATATGTGTTATCGTGCCGCCCTGCTCGATAACCTGTAACAAAGCAACCAGTTCCGCACTCTTTTTATCTATCTTGTGGCTGATAAAAGTAAGTTCACTTTCACTATGGCTAAGAAACATATCCTGGAATAAGCTTCTGATGCTCTGTAGCTTTTCATGAGACAGGTAGCTTAACTCAACCTTAACCAACTCATTTTCAGTAAGCTTCTGTAGATAAGCAACCCGCCTGTTCATATAGTCGTGTACCAGTATGAAAACAGCAGCGTTCAGGAAAAAAACAATCAGCAAAAGAAGTACCTGTTTGACAATAGATTCTTTCATGTAATCCTATAATCCGTAGCGTTCAAATATTTCCTGCCCAAGAGTTGAGGCAGCAAAATCCATAAAGTAGGTAGCCAATTCAGGATTTTTACTGCTTGCAAGGAGTCCGATAGTGAGCTTTTTCTTATCAACCTGATCTACTGGAAGGCGAATTTCATCCATATAAAGCTTATTGTCTTTTGTATAGGCAACTGCTCGCCAGTTAAGGACAAGATCGGCATCACCATTACGCAATGCTCGCACCAAACCCTTTGAGTCTGTTGTCAAATAGATCGCTTTTTTGAGGACTTCATTATAGATCGATTGTTTTTCGAGACGAATGCGCGACTCTTTTCCAATAGAGCCACTGGTATCTGTGCCAATCACAACCCGTAGATCAGGTCGCAACAGTTCAGCTATATCCGCTTGCACACTCTTGGGGTTTCCCCTGCTAACAAACAGAGCAACCTCCATAAAACCAACATCCACAGTATCAACAACCACTCCTTTTTCTTGTAGGGAATTGAGGTACGATGCGGAACCTGGAAGGAAAAGATCTCCGAGTTTGTTGACTTCAATGGATTTTTTTAAATGCCCAGATCCGCCATAACTGATTTTCACCACACAATTTTTTTCTTTTTCAACGATGGCAGCAATCTCCATAATAGGATCAAGCATTGTCGTACCACAATAGATAAGAATTTCTCTCTTTTGAACAGCATCCATAAACGGATGTTCTGTAGCATCACAGCCGTATAAGAACACGGGCAATACCAGAAAGAGACAGCAGTATTTTTTTATGTAAGCACACATTTCAACACCCTTCCAAGCTCCTAGCAATTTGATAGCGCTTGATTTTTTTCAATAATCCCTGTCGTGTGATATGGAGCAAGCCAGCTGCCTGCGTTTTATTTCCAGCAGTTTTTTTCATTGCTTTTTGGATAAGACTTTTTTCAAGATTTTTCACTTGTTCCGGTAACGCATAACTATCGACAGTCTCAACACTTAGCCTCTCAATATTTTCTCCTGCAAAACCCTGTAACTCACGAGAACATGTTTTTATCTGCATCTGCATATCATTTTTCGTAAGGGCAACAAGACGCTCCACTTCCTTTAATAGTTGCCGAACATTACCCGGCCATTGATACTCTTCAAACAATACCAGTAATCGTGGTTCAAATCCACGAACATTTTTTGAAAACTTCAGATTTGTTTCCTTCAAAAAAGAGAGCGCAAGAGGCACAATATCTTCTTTACGGTCACGCAGGGGAGGAATTTCCAGTTCCACAGAAAAAAGTCTAAAAAACAGATCTTCACGAAAATCACCCTGTGCAACCTTTTGTGATAAATCACAGTTTGTAGCGGAAATCAATCGCACGTCATAGGGAATAATAACATTACTACCCAATCTGGAGCCTTCCTGTTCCTGGATAGCGCGAAGAAATTTAGGCTGTACCATGGGTGTCATTTCGCCGATTTCATCAAGGAAGAGCGAGCCTCCCTTAGCCTCTTCAAATCGACCTTTACGGCTTTTGACAGCTCCGGTAAATGCACCTTTTTCATGCCCAAAAAATTCACTTTCAACCAATGCCTCCGGCAAACAGGCACAGTTAACAGGAACAAACGGACGATTCTCTTTTCCACCACTATTGTGGATCATTCTTGCAACAAGTTCCTTGCCCGTTCCATTCTCACCCTGGATCAAGACGTTTACCGGGGTGTCACGTAAAACTTGCACAAGATCAAGTACTTTCCTCATTGCGGAGCTTTCGGCAATAAAATGTCCATCACGAAGCACATCACATTCAAGGCGGGAAACTTCATCGTCAAATGCATGTGCAATGGAGATAATTTTTGTGTTGAGAAGTATAGACTCTATGGAAATGGACAAATACCCTGCAATTTCTTCCAGTTCATTTTGACTATCTTCGGTGAACGAATCAGTCTCTTGGGTGTTTAACAGCTGTATCACCCCAAGAACACTGCTATCAGTAACACTCTTTATGGGAGTACAGAGGGTATTTCGGCTTAAAAACCCGGTCTGTTCATCGGTCAAGAGGTGATGTCCGGATTTACCGTCAAGATTGTTTACAACAATACTCTGCTTGGCAAGTAGAACCCTTCCCACAATACTTCCTTCAAGCGGGACCTTAAGAACATTGTTTTCAAGACCTGTTCCATACATGGACACCAGAGATTCCATCAGGGGGTCTTTTAAAAAAATAGTACATCGATCCACTTTCATCAACCGTGGAATAAGTTGAATATAGAATGTTATCAGCGAATTATAGTGATCTACTGACCAACTATTACTCACATGTTCAAGACGCTGTCGCAAACTTGAAAGATCGTCTTTAAGTAATTTCATACACTCTCTCAAATACTTACTAATGATGCTGTAGGGCCATGGAAACAGAACGACCACTCGGAAACTTAGTTTACACCAACTGTCAATTTTACGCCATTGCATTATTTTGTCAAGTAGCTTGTCCGAGAATAGGCCTTTCGTCCCCGTTCCTTAGCTGTTTAAGTGAGCGACAACACGGTAACAAGGTTGTCATAATTCTGACACCTGTTTTTTATCGTCAACAAAACAATCCCGTAACACACTTGTTTTAATCAAAAATAAAAAAGCAAAGAGGAAACGGATCGTTTTTTGCAATAGGCATCTATACTTACAAAAAATTGACACGACGCCCATCCACTTCAACAAGGATCACACGATGAACACTCAAACATACGTTGACCGCCAACCACCTTCTTTAGTAGCGCAACAACTTCAGACCAGTCAGTTGCTCACTCACAAAGACGAAGTGCATTACGCAAAAATAATCAGAGGGAATTTCAACGCCATTATTGAAAGTGTGAAAGCGATCCGATCAGCATCCACTACAATCACCACACTCAAAGAGACAGTGCAAAGCTGGGAAGATAAAAACAATCCAATCAAACCGGGAAAACGCCGCCTTGAACATATTCTCGGCACCTTGGACTCTATTTGCAATGAACAGCTTCACGACGAAGAAATTCGCTTTTTGTGCGATCATTTCAAATCTCTTGCTCAGGAAATTGAAGAGGCAAAAACTGTGCTTATCGTCGCTAACATGCGTCTCGTCTGTTCTATTGCAAAGCGATATACCGACAGAGGACTCAGCCTTGGGGATCTCGTTCAAGAAGGATGCATTGGACTTATGAGGGCAGTTTTTCGTTTTGACCACAACACAGGAAAACGTTTTTCAACGTATGCCTCCTGGTGGATCAGGCAGGCCATCACACGAGCAATACCTGAAAAGACACGAACAATTAAGCTCCCTGCTCACTTTCTGGTTTCACGCAATCATTTTAACAAAACATTCAGCGGATTGCGTAAACAACTCGGCAGAAAGCCTACAATGAGTGAATTAGCCAAAGATACCTATATGGATCACGACAAATTACTTTCTATTATTGAAACTACTATGGAGCCTGTATCCCTTGAAGAACCTGTTGGAGAAAACAACCAGAATCTGATGGGGCTTATCGAGAACGACAAAGCGACTCTACCGGACGATGTCCTAATTACAACAGATATGCACAAGCAGATAGACCGTATCCTGGAGACATTAAGCGACAGAGAAGCAACTGTGCTGCGCCTTCGTTTTGGACTTGGTGGAAAATGCGAATGTACCCTCGATGAAGTTGGTAAACAGTTTAATGTTTCCCGTGAACGTATTCGGCAAATTGAGCAGGAAGCCCTTCAACGTCTGAGACATCCTACACGTTGCGATCATATGCGTTGCTTTCTCGAAAGTAACTAACCGTGAGGGGCTATCGCCCTGAGGACAGGGCTCCTACAGTTCCGTGTGATTTTGTGGTTAGGAACGGGGACGAAATAACTTCCCCATCTATGAGCCTGTTGATTTAATGCCTTTTTGCCCGATCTCTTCGTTAAATGAAAAATTTTATCCTCGGAATATCAACCATATGCCTGCGGTAAAATTTTCAATTTACCTCGACATCGAACAAAAATGCT
>JAOZTO010000179.1 GCA_029942265.1 Desulfocapsa sp. | reverse complement strand
AAACGGATACGGCAGAAACTAAAGGGTCGGCGCCAAGAGTCATTCCGCCAACAGCCTCGATGGCGGTGTCTGATTGCAATATGCGATCAAGGATCAGTTTTCCACATAGGTAACTACCTTCAGCTGAGAGAGAAGTTTGTTTTACGTCGATATAAAAATCAGATGTTTTACCAGATGTAAGGGTAAATTCACCTTTACGATATGATTTTTCGAGGAGAATTTCTTTTAATCGTTGTCTGTTGTCCATTATAAAATTCCTTTATACTTAATTTGATTTTTTTTCGAGCATGTTTGTTGCATTTTGCTGGAAAAAATTGTTTATTGAGTTGCGTTCATTCTTCTATGAAAATACTCATTTTTCACAGAGGAACAAGAAAAAACTCGTATTAATGAAAAATGACACGTTAATCTGGTAGGTTTTTACGAATAATATTATATTAGAAACATAATTAGGAGAACGGTATGTGTGGAATTGTAGGATATGTTGGAAAAAGACGTCTTGTTCCTGTGGTGCTCGAAGGCTTGAAACGTCTTGAGTACAGAGGCTATGATTCTGCAGGTATTGTATATCTTCAGGATGGAAAGCTTGTCAAATTTAGAAGTGAGGGAAAGCTGCAAAACCTTGAACATATCATGGCAGATGCAATGGGCGCTCCAGCACATATTGGTCTGGGGCATACCCGTTGGGCTACCCACGGTGCGCCAACGACAGCAAATGCACATCCACACAGTGATTGTACAGGAGATCTTGTCGTTGTTCATAATGGCATTATCGAAAACTACCATTCACTCCGTAAAGAGCTTATTGAAAAAGGACATAGTTTCGCATCTGAAACAGATACAGAAGTTTTGGCACATCTTATCGAAGAATATCTTGATGGTGATCTCCGCGCTGCTGTAACTCAGGCGTTGTCACGGATTGAAGGGTCATATGCCATAGGTGTCCTCTGGACAGGAATGCCGGATACTTTGATTGCAGCAAGAAATCACAGTCCTCTGGTGATTGGAGTCCATGAAGAAGATGGAGGATTTCTGGCCTCTGATATCCCACCGCTGCTCCCCTATACTGAGCAAATTGTGTTCCTGGATGACCAGGAACTGGTAGTGCTACAAGCAAACAATCATACTGTCTATTCACTCGTTACCGGAGAGGTTGTAGAGAAAAAAATCGAGACAATCTCCTGGAATGCCGGCATGGCCGAGAAGGGCGGATACAAGCATTTTATGCTGAAGGAAATCTACGAACAACCTCAGGCGATTATTAATACTGTGAGTGGTCGTATTAATCCTGAGAACGGCAGTGTCGATCTTCCAGAAATGAATCTTAGTGATGCTGATATCGCAGGTATTGAACGGATTTTTCTGATTGCCTGCGGTACATCCTGGCATGCAGCACTTGTTGCAAAATACTGGATTGAACGCTGGGCGGGTATTCCTGTTGAGGTGGATATTGCTTCTGAGTTTCGTTATCGAACACTTCTTATTGACGAACGGGTGCTCACTGTTTCTATCTCTCAATCAGGTGAAACTGCTGATACCCTTGCCGGAATACGGCTTGCTAAACAACTTGGTTCTAAAATCGTTACTATCTGTAATGTGGTTGGTTCTACGATGACCCGTGAAGCTGATGGTACGATATATACCCACGCAGGCCCTGAAATCGGAGTGGCTTCCACTAAAGCATTTACATCCCAGCTTGCAGCGCTGTTTCTGTTCACTCTTTTTCTTGCGGAAAAACGAGGGAGTATGGAAGCTGCAAAACGCCTGGAATTTGGAAAAGAATTAATAAGACTGGCCGCAGTAATAGAAAAAATACTCCCAGCCTTGCAGGATGAAATTAAAGAACTGATTGAAAGCTATTATGATAGTAGGGATTTTCTTTTTGTCGGGCGAGGACTCAATTTTCCCATTGCCATGGAAGGAGCCTTAAAGCTCAAGGAAATTTCTTATATTCATGCGGAAGGATATGCATCCGGTGAACTCAAACATGGTCCAATCGCATTGATTGACAAGGATATGCCAATTCTTGCATTGGCTCCTCAGGATGCGGTGTATCAAAAATCCATTTCTAATATTGAAGAGATTAAAGCTCGCCAGGGACGTTTGATCCTTATTGGAACAGAGGGCGATCAACATCTTAAAAGTATCACTGACGATATTATTTATCTTCCGAAGGTTCTTGAAGAATTAAACCCCATCCTGTATACAATTCCAGCTCAGCTACTTTCTTATGAAATTGCAAGTCGTCGTGGCTGTGATGTGGACCAACCTCGAAATCTTGCCAAAAGTGTGACAGTGGAATAATGATTTCAATTGGACTGGAAAATATCGCATCTTTAGATGCAACTCTCAAGGGCAAACGCTTGGGGGTGCTCTGTAATCAGGCATCTACTGATAACAAAATGCAGCACGCAAGGGATGTGATTAAAGATCGTTTTGGTGACAGACTTTGCTGCCTGTTTTCGCCACAGCACGGATTCTTCTCTGAAAAACAGGATAATATGATTGAATCGGATCATGTGAAAGATCCGGTGAGTGGACTTCCTGTGTTTAGTTTATATGGAGAAACCAGAAAACCAACAGCTACTATGTTTGAGCATATCGATGTACTGCTTATTGATATCGTTGATGTGGGAACCCGTGTCTATACGTTTTTGTACACCATGGCATATTGCATGGAGGCAGCAGCTGAACACGGAAAGCAAATTGTGGTACTTGATCGACCCAATCCTGTGGGATGTCAGGCTGTTGAAGGAAATATTCTTCAGGATGACTGCAGTTCTTTTGTGGGCTTGTATCCTATTCCCATGCGTCATGGTATGACATTTGCTGAGCTGGCTCTTTTTATAAACACAGAGTGTGGAATCGGGGCAGATTTACAGGTTGTTCCCATGCAGGGCTATGAGCGGTCAATGCTGTTTCGTGATACCGGGTTTCCCTGGGTTGCACCATCTCCCAATATGCCGACCCCGGAAACAGCACTCGTTTATCCCGGACAAGTGATTTGGGAGGGAACAAACTGTTCAGAAGGGCGTGGCACATGTCTCCCGTTTGAGTTGGTTGGAGCACCTTTTTGGAAACATGCGCCAATTTTGGAACGACTCTCTGCTGTGGATTTGCCAGGGTGCTATTTTCGTCCACTTGTCTTTCAACCCACATCGGGGAAATGGGCGGAACAGGTTTGTACCGGTTTTCAAATCCATGTTACTGATCAGGAAACTTTTCTATCCTATAGAACAAGCCTTGTACTTTTACAGGCGGTTATGTTGAGTTTTCCTGAGGAGTTTTCGTATAAAGAACCACCGTATGAATATGAATTCGAACGTCTTCCAATAGATCTTATACTAGGCGATAAGGTGTTGCGCAAAGCACTTGAAAAGGGCGTCAGTGTCCTTGACCTTGAGGAGAAGTGGAAGCTACAGTTGGATACATTTCTTGAAAAACGGGAAAAATATTTGTTGTATGTAGCATAAATCAACAGGCTCATAAATATACGTGGAGATACTGTGAACACAACACAATTCAGCTTGGCAGAACTGGCAAAAGAAGTGGATGGGGAAATTACGGGGAATGCAGAACTTGCAATACATGCCTTTTCTCCCCTTGAAACAGCGAAGGACGGGGATATCAGTTTTCTGGTAAAAGCAAAAGATGTGGGGATGCTTGACAGCTTTACAGGCAGTGCAGTAATTGTACCCATGGCTATCGAGACTGCATCAATTCCTCTTATTCGTGTAGACAATCCATATCTCGCATCAGCAAAAATTCACACACTGCTTCTTCAGAAACCTTTTGTTGCAAAAGGTGTGCACGATCAGGTCTGTATCGGGAAAGATAGTGACGTACCACAACAGATAAGCATTGCTCCCTTTGTTTCCATTGGAAATCGGGTACAGCTTGGGGAACGTGTGAGTATTGAGTCTGGAGTTGTCCTGGGTGATGACGTTCAGATTGGTGATGATTGCATTTTGAAAAATAATGTTTCTATTGCAGACGGCTGTATAATAGGTAACAGGGTGATTATTCATCCTGGTGCTGTTATCGGCAGTGATGGGTACGGATACGCCACTGATAAACGAGGATTTCATACAAAACGTCCCCAGGTTGGTAGTGTCCATATTGGTAATGATGTTGAAATTGGTGCTAATGCCTGTGTGGATCGGGCAACATACGGAGTCACTCGGATACTGTCAGGCTCAAAAATTGATAATCTGGTTCAAATTGCCCATAATGTTGTTATTGGTGAAAACAATCTGATTGTTTCACAGGTTGGTATTGCTGGTTCTGTCACACTAGGCCGAAATGTTGTGCTTGGCGGTCAGGCTGGGGTAAAGGATCATATCACCATCGGGGATGGGGTGATGGCAGCTGCTCAGAGTGGAATACACAATAATCAGAAAGCTGGAGAAATTATTGGCGGTTCTCCAGCAATTCCAATGAAACACTTTGCAAGAGCTGCTATACAATTTGCTAAGCTACCAGAAATGGCTCGAAATATCAGACAATTGAAAAGGGAAATAGCAGCTTTACAAGTGCTTGTAACGGAAACTAATGAGGACAATGGAGACAAAAAATGAGTGAAAAAATATGTGCAGGAGATATTAATATTCAGGAAATATTGCGTTTATTACCACATAGATATCCATTTGTCATGATTGACAGAGTACTCTCAATTACTCCTGATGAAAACGTGGTTGCCTTGAAAAATGTAACGATTAATGAACCTTTTTTCCAGGGGCATTTTCCGTCAAAGCCTGTGATGCCAGGTGTACTGATGCTTGAAGGTATGGCACAGGCCGGTGGAATAATGGCCTACTGTTCCGAACCTGAAAATATTGGGGAAAAATTAATTTATTTTGCAGGAATTGATAAAGCACGGTTCCGCAAACCTGTAGAGCCTGGAGATCAATTGATCTACAAGCTTGAGATGTTAAAAAAGAAACGTGGCATAACCAAATTGGCAGCAAAGGCATTTGTGGATGATGAGCTGGTTGCTGAAGCTGAACTTTTGGCATCATTTGGATGAAAGAAAATATGAATATTCATCCTTTAGCCGTAGTCTCTCCTGATGCAGACTTGCATGATAGTGTTACGATAGGCCCATTTTGCGTGATTGGTGCTGGTGTAAAAATCGGTGCCGGTACAACTGTTGCCACACATACTACGATTAGTGGATTAACCACAATCGGTGAAAACAACCAGATTGATTCTTATGTGTCACTTGGTGGCACACCTCAGGACGTTGGGTATGCCGGAGAAGCTACTGAGCTTGTTATTGGCGATGATAATCAAATTCGTGAATATGTCTCCATCCATCGTGGTACAATAAATGGTGGCGGAAAAACTATAATTGCTGATACTAATATGATTATGGCCTATGCTCACTTAGGGCATGATTGTGTCATTGGAAATCACGTTATAGTTGTTAATGCAGCTCACTTGAGTGGGCATACCCATGTGGATGATTACGCCACTGTTGGCGGTTTGACAGGAATCCATCAGTTCTCAAAAATTGGCACTTTTTCTTTTATTGGGGGGGCTTCCGCTGTAAATAAGGATGTACCGCCGTATGCGATGGTATCAGGCGTTAGAGGGCGGATGTGGATTTCTGGAATCAATAAGGTTGGTTTACGCCGAAATGGTTTCAAGAGGGATGTGATTGCTTCCATTGATGCTGCTTTTCGTATCCTTTTTCATTCTCCAACCTTGCTACATAATGAAGCCTTGGATAAGGCAGAACAGG
>JAOZTO010000178.1:4311-5762 GCA_029942265.1 Desulfocapsa sp. | reverse complement strand
AGGTTCGTTTGATCCGGCTTGTGAGCTATATTTGTTCATGTGTGAACAAGCCCATTTACTTTTTTTCAGTGCGCCCCTGTGTTCTCTCAAGCAAAGTAACAACATCAATTTCTGGGGGAAGAATATCTCCTAAAGTATTAGCAATATCATCCCAGCACCGTTTCTTGATACAGTTCAAAATATCACTGGCAAGTATTTGTTCAAAGAGTTTCTTATGGGTATCAGAATCGTTATTTGAAGCCACAATTTCACTACGCAGCTCAGCCATAAGAGCTACAAGTATCTCATATTCCGCCCCATAGAGCATTTCAAGTTCCTTTCGGATACTTGCCGCAAGTGCAGGACTCCCTCCACCGGTTGCCACAGTAAACAGCAGAGCGCCTCGACGAAAGGACGCAGGAACCTGAAAAGTGCAGGATTCTGGGATATCAATCACATTCACGAGAACACCTTCAGCCGTAGCATCAGCCACAATCTGCTTTTGGAGATCCGGATTATCTGTTGCTGCAAAAACAAGTTTCGCACCTTCCACATCAGTCGGAAGGTATTCTCGCTGTTTCCAATCAACTGATCCTTCATCAGCAAGTTCTTCAATCCGCGTGATAACCACAGGGCTAACTACTCGTATTCTGGCACCACAGGGACGAAGTGATTCAATTTTTCGGCTGGCGACAACACCGCCACCCACAACCAGACAAAGCCAGTCACAAACATCCAGATTTATGGGATAGAATGACATGGCTCTCCGACTACGATTTAGGGCGTAAGCGATTAATAATAATTGTTATTTCCTGTCCATCTTTGCGCAATGTCTGTTTTGTGCCGGCAATAGTATACTCTTCTTTAGCACGTTCCATAAAGAGAGGCAGACATTTCCGCCGTGCATCATGAGCAAGATAAATGGTTCCGCCGGGTTTCAGGTAACGCCTAAAAACATCGAGAAGTGGATCGAAAAACTCTTCCCGAAAAAGCACTTCTGCTGCTGTAAGTATATTAAAGGGTTCCATTTCAGGAGGATCAAGCCAATCCAGATGCGCACATTGTACATTTGTGAGACCATTGGCCGCAACACTTACTTTTTGAAAATCCATGATAATGTCTTCGTAATCCGTAAGCGTTACATCAAATCCACAAGCGGCAGCAGTAATTCCAGGGGCACCTAATCCTGCACCAATCTCTAGGAGTCTCTGCCCCTTTGCATCGGGAAGTGAAGCCAGTACATAAGACAGTACCATGGCCGACTCCCAAAGTTTCACCCAGAATGGAAACTCACTCACATCTGCAAAAGGATCCTTCCCATCAAGGAACTCTTCAATATCATCAATTTTAAGCAAACGAATGTTTCGCCCTTTGACTTTCAATGAATCAAAGGTCAATGAATACTTCGTCCGGATGCGATTATAAATGGCTCGTTCTTTTTCTGGTAATGTTCTGATATCCATAGTGTCTTT
>JAOZTO010000178.1:0-4211 GCA_029942265.1 Desulfocapsa sp. | reverse complement strand
CCACATGAAGCCAGAGTCAGGCAGTAATAGCCAAAATAATGCAATTTGTTTTTTCGAATCACATTCAACAATAAGATAATAGCAAAATATCCTGCTATTGCAGAGGCCAAAGTGCCCACTCCTACAACCAACATACTGCTTAACTCAGGCGGATTTTCCACTACCTCTTTTAACTGCAGAACAACAGCACCAAGAATCGCAGGAATAGACATAATGAACGAAAACCTAGCCACGGTTTCACGGTTAATACCTAGAAGCATTCCTGTGAAAATAGTTGAACCAGATCGGGAAAGCCCCGGTAAAATTGCCATGGCCTGTGCACACCCGATTAACAATGCCCGAGGGCAGTTTAGCTGAATTTTCCGATCTTGTATATATGGCGTTATCGTCATAATCACACCTGTCACAAACAGCATACAATAGACGAGGAGAATATGGCTGAACAGGGTATCAATTGAATCTTTCAAAAACAGCCCAACACCTACTGCTGGCAAAGTGGCCACCACCACATAGATATCCCAAAGAAAAAACTGTTTTAATTCATCATCAGCACGACCACGCATTACGGCAAAAGGTGCTACCAGCATGGCTGCTATTTCTTTACGAAAAACAATGCACACTGACATCAAAGTACCAAAATGGACAAACACATCAAAAAAGAGTCCTTGCTCCTGGAAATTAAGTAACTCGGAGCCTAGTACCAAGTGTCCGGAACTGGAAACAGGCAAAAACTCTGTAAGTCCCTGCACTGCACCCAATATTATTGCTTTGATTATTTCCAATTCTATCACCTTACTGGGAAAAGTACCCTATCAAAAAACCAACAACCCGTCTAAGAACGGGCAAAGAAAAAAACGGAAAAAGGCCGATTGATAGTAAAATTATCAATCGGCCTTAAACTTACCTCACCAGCAAACGATGCGCAAGTAAACATACCTTAAGCGAACTTTCTAAGCTCTTCATTGAAATTGAGCTATCACAAAAAAACACTGTGATTCAAGAACAAGGCAGCAAAAAAATCAGGTTAATTAGCAACCTTCGATGGCAGCAGCACCACTCTTTTTAGATTTAACCTTTACTGCATCGCCAGCTTTAAGTTTGTCAGCTTTTTTGCAAGTCATGGTTACCTTGTCGCCTTCAACAGAATCAACGGTACATTTGACGGTAGCCGCAATTGCTACAGTGCTTACTGCGAATGTCAGAGCCAAAACTACGGATACGATAGCTTTATTCATTGTATTTCCCTCAAGTTACAAGTTTATCTTTTCTGGAACAATTCCAGATTACCTACATTAAACAATCTAGTATTTAGTATAGAATCCCACAGAACAGTTGTCAACCTTAATCGATCAGATATTTCGCTAATTTAGAATCTTCTTAATATCATTTTCAAGCACCTTATGTGGAACATAACCGGGGTATTTTTTCACCACTGTCCCCTTACTATTTATTAAAAATGAGGTTGGAATACCCACAACACCGCCAAAAGCTCTAGCTGTAGATCCATTAGCCATAAGGACAGTATAATTAATAGAACGCTTTTCAATCAATCTCTTCACAACTTTAGGACCGCCCTCATCAACAGATAAAGCGACCACCGAAAAACCTTGGTCTCTATATTTTTCCTGCAACATAATCAAATCAGGGACTTCCTGTATACAGGGCGGACACCAGGTAGCAAAGAATGTAACAAGCAGTGTTTTGTCTGAAAATACTTCACTGTTCACAGTATTTCCACTTACTGCATCGGGAAGTGCAAAAGAAGGCATCTTAGATGCTGCCACAGCAGGCTGTACAACCAATGCAACAACTCCAAGGTAAACAAAAAACAATACTGTCTTGCAAGAATACTTTACTAATTTCATTAACAGATCCTCTGTATCGATAAATATCATTTATGATGGCGCCGTAAGATGCCATTGCTGTCGGCAACATGATGCTTACTACTTATTGTGCTCAGACAGGCATTTTCGCTTCACTGAATTAGAATATACTTAAATAATGTATTCCATCTTCAGAAAAAGTCAACCCGTCTTGTAAAGTCTCTGCAACTTCAGCGTCAAAACACTTGTCAGCAGGTCTCCACTTGCCTATTCTATTTTAATACCATATTTTTGAGGAGAAATGCTGTCTCGAAAACTAATTTATGGTAGAGTGTTTTCTAGATATTTAAATTTTGTTACATGTGGCCTGTATGGTCATTCAACATTTCCTTTTAAAACAAACATTTGACCATGAGTAAACTTCTAACACTTCGTACCTTATTTGCATACCTCATTCTTACTATCGCCATTTCATCTCCACAACTCTCTTGGGCAGCCCAATTAATTGACCGAGTTGTTGCCGTTGTAAATGACCAGGTCATTACTATGTCTGAAGTCAATGACGCCGGTAAAGGCTACTTCAAAAAAATAACTGACCAAGCTCCACCAGCACAGGTTGAAGATGCTTTAAGTCGTGCCCGAGAAGAAGTACTAGGAACTTTGATAGACAAAACACTCATTACACAGGAAGCCGAAAAACAGAACGTGAGTGTCTCTGATGCCGAGATACAAGCTGCAACACAACAGATGCTTGATAATAACAAGATAACTATAGAGATGCTCCGCACCCAACTGGAACAGATGGGTATGGATCTTATAAGCTACCAGGATACTCTTCGCAATCAGATTCTGCAAAGCAAACTCGTCAATTATGAAATACGTTCAAAGCTAATAATCACTGAAGATATGATTCTCGACTACTACGACACTAACTACACCAAACATATCAGTAACGGTGGCTATTACCTTATGCAAATGGGTTTTATCTGGAGTCAACCAGACAGCGAATCTGTTTCTAAAACTAATGCGACAAAAGAAGACGCCAGAAAACGAGCCAATCGGGTTCATGCCCTTGTTGTTGGCGGACAAGATTTCCGAACCCTGGCTCAAAAGTTTTCAGACCTCCCATCAGCAGCCGATGGAGGTGACATTGGCGTTTTTCAGGAAGATGACATGGCTCCCTATATGCAGGATGCTATATTGAAACTCTCGCCAGGTGCAATCAGTGATATCATTGAGACACCTTCTGGGTTCCAATTCTTCAAACTGCTTTCCAGTCAGGATGGGGAAATTGTCGTGCAAACATCTTTTGAATCTGTAAAGGAAGAAATCCGAGCCCAATTATATGAGCAGCAACTCAAACAGCAATTCGATGAATGGGTCAAAAACATAAAAGAAAACGCATATATTAAACGCGTATATTAAAAGGTTGTAAGAGAATGACAAACCCTCAAGAAGATTCACATGAAGAAGTACAAGAAGAAATACAGCTACTTGGTAGCTACCTCCGCGAACATCGCGAGAAAATGGGTGCTTCTCTCAAAGATGTAACTGACGCAACACGCATTTCACCACCAGTTTTAAAGGCCATCGAAGAGGATGACTATGATAATATGCCTGCGGAAGCTTTTTGTCGTGGTTTTTATTCTATGTATGCCAAATTTTTAGGACTTGATCCTGAAGAGATTGTCGCACGATTCTATAAAGATACAGGAAGTAACACCCCCGCACGCATAAAACAGGCTCAACCACCGTTAAAAAAAATACAATGCTCTAAAAATTACGCAGAGCCTTCCTCTGTATCCCCTGCAATCGGCAGAAATATTCTCATCATGTCCTTCCTCGCTGCTATTATTGCGCTATGCCTATACTTTGACTGGAACCCAATTGACTACATAGGCGACAAACTTATTCCTCCCTTGGATTCCTCTGTTCAATTGCAACAGCCTCAAGAAGAATTATCCCAAACAGAAGACGAAATACTATCAGAAGAACAAGCCACCTCGGGTTCAGTAAAGATACCAGAAGAAGAACTTTCTACAGAAACAACCCAGACAGAATTACCCGTAGACCCCTAGATACAATCTGGAAATCACCTTTCGTAGCAATGGTGCCCTTCAAATTACGCTGGACGATGGTTTTGTTTTAGACAAGAATTTCAGAACTGGAGAAACGTTACAGTGGACAGCAGAGAAAAACATCCTGCTTGACATGCCGGAAACAACCAAAGGAATACTACAACTCAACGGAATAGAAATACCGCTTCCAGAGTCAGAAAATGGGCGACGAACGCTCCTGCTCCCTGAAGATCTTCTTGATTAACGCACACAAAACTCCTAGGAGGCTGTCCGAGAATGCCCTTTCGCCCAAACTCTTCAGAATTGTCAA
>JAOZTO010000177.1 GCA_029942265.1 Desulfocapsa sp. | reverse complement strand
TGGACATTCGAAGCATAGTTTGCTATGTGAGAATGTCCAAATGGGCGAAGATGGGTGTAGCTGAATAGTTATCATAAATACTTTTATATTGTTTAAGGAAAAAAAGTGCGAACACTTTTTATATTTACATGGGTTCTGTGTGTTATTGGTTTGTTCAGTAATAGTAGCTTTGCCGCTTCTGCAAACTATCACCTCGATCTCAGTTTTCAACCTGACGAGCATCGTCTGCTCGGAAACGCCACTATCACTTTTCCACAGGGAACAAACTGGCAGCTGAATGTCGCTGGTTTAACTATTCTTGAAGTTGTTCTTAAAGAGGATGGAGGAGAAGAATTCGTTCTGCCGCTCCCGCAAGGGGATATAATTGCTATGTATGCAGGCAGTAAAAGTCAGCAGATACGCATCCGTTATTCCCTTACAATTCCTCCAAACAGTAGTAACAACCAAATCAGCAGTCGCGGTATCGTACTCACTTCCGGCTGGCACCCATTACCACAACAACCTATGCTGTTCTCGGTCAATGCCGTCTTACCCGATGGGTTTAAAGGAATAACAGAATCGGACAAGCTCCCGATAAACTCGGAAAACACTATGACTAGCTCGTTTTCTGAACCTGTACAGGCAATTCATCTGGCAGCCGGGCCATATCAGATTACAGAAGTATCAATCAGAGAGGGGCTCACTCTTTCCACCTGGTTTTTCAAGGAAGATCAAATACTCAGCCGAGAATACCTCGATGCGGCAAAGGCTTATATCCTGCGTTACGAACAGGAACTGGGGGCTTTTCCCTATTCACATTACGCCATAGTTGCTAATCGTTTGCCAAGTGGTTTTGGTATGCCGACCTTTACTCTTCTCGGCCAGATGGTACTCCGCTTACCCTTTATTAAAGAAACATCTCTTGGTCATGAAATCCTTCACTCGTGGTTCGGAAATTCCATTGCTGTTTCGGAAGATTCCGGCAACTGGTGCGAAGGCTTAACCAGTTATCTGGCTGATTTTACATATGCGGCAGAAAAAGGAAATGGAGCCAGTCATCGTAAGGCTTCACTGGTTAATTATCAGAGCTACGTGCATACTGATTCAGCTATTCCACTTCAGGATTTCTATTCCGCAAGCCATAATCAACCTCTGGCAAAAGCACGAAGAGCCGTTGGCTATAATCGTTCTGCCATGCTGTTTCATCAGCTGCGTGGAATCCTTGGGCCTGAATATTTTTTCATTGGATTACGCACATTTGCCGAAACATTCAAGGGGAAATCTGCGTCATGGCGTGATATTCAAACAATATTTGAAACTGTTTCCAATACTGATCTTAGTAGCTTCTTCAGACAGCAGCTTAGCCGAAAAGATACTCCTGAATTTCAAATCAATACTGTGAGAATTGAAGATGAACAGGATAAATCAACGCTACATTTCACAATTGAACAGCTTAGCGAGCAACCTTATGAACTGAATGTTCCCATAGAGATAACGACTTTGTCCGGTAAGAAACGTTCCATTCACCACATTACAGAAAAACTGACTAGTATCAGTATCCCACTTTCTGGTTCGCCCTTTTCTTTTTCAATTGATCCTGAATATGATATTTTCAGGGTTTTAAGTCCTGCCGAGTTCCCTCCTGTCTGGTCAAGATTTCAAGGATCAGAACCAGAACACACGCTCCTGATCCTTGAAGATGAAAGCAGTGATGCTACCTTTGCTCCTTTTATACAATGGGCAGAAAACAGGAATTGGACAGTGGTGAACGACAAGGACGTACTTAACCAGCAGCTCTCTGAAAACTCGATTCTTTTTCTTGGTTCAGAAAGCAATAGCTATCGTTCTCTCTTTGGTCAATCAGTTGCACCTCAACAGGGATTTAGCCTGAAGGTTCAGAACAATCCCTTGAACACTCAGGAAGTAGTAGTTCTTCTACAAAGCAGAAATAGTAAGGAAACGCAGACAGCTACAAGAAAACTCAAACATTACGGAAAATATTCATCCCTTGTCTTTGAGCAGGGAAGAATACAAGAGAAGCATATCGCAGCAACTGACATGGGTATAGAATATCAACTGGAAACACTGCCGCAGGGAGGAGCAACATCTTCCATCAACAGTTTTGAAGATATTGTAACACAACTGGCTGCGAAACAGGTTATTTACCTTGGCGAAACGCATGATTCGTTTGCTGACCATCTGTTGCAGCTCAGGATTGTTCAGGCTTTGCAAAAAAAGGGGCTTGATATTGCCATCGCTATGGAGATGTTTCCAACTGAGAGCCAGGCTGTGTTGGATGAGTATCTTCTGGAAGATACGCTAATGACGGAAGTGGACTTTCTTCGTGCGTCACGTTGGTTTGAAGTGTGGCGTTATGATTGGCGGCTTTTTAGGCCTATTTTCAACTTCTGTAGACAGTTTAAGATTCCAATTTACGGAATTAATATTGACAGGGAGATCGTGAAAACGGTTTTTGCAAGCGGTAATACCGACACACTAAGCAACGAGCAACTAGATGCAATTGCCAGTGACAAGGATCTTGCAATTGATGGCTATGTGGAACGTCTACAACTGGTACATGGATTCCATGCTGATTCACCGCATGGTAAAAAGGGTATTGCGGGATTTGTTCAATCCCAGGCTATATGGGATGAATCCATGGCTGAAAATATTTTTGAAATACTCAAATCAAATCCTCTAAAAACAGTAGTAGTGATTGCAGGTGCTCAACATACGAGAAAGGATTCCGGTATTCCTCCACGTCTTCTACGTCGTCTTGACACAGTCAAACAGGCCTCCGTAGCAAACATATACACATCAAACCCACCAGCAATCCCGGAAAAGCAGGCAGACTTTTTTTTCCTGGCTGAGCCGATTCTTCTTGCGGCAAAGGGAAAATTTGGGATAATTCTCAGTGTTATTAAAGATGAAAATGATGAAGAACAGTTGAAAATCACAGGACTCAGTCATACCGGGAAGGCAAAGGAAGCTGGAATTCAGGAAAACGATATTATTATTTCAATTAATGATCAATCGGCAAAAAACATGGAAGATATTGGTATCCTGATGATGGATTCAAGGGCAGGGGATATGCTCAAAATCACAGTTTCGCGAAAAGATGATAGCGGAAACATGGTTGAACACGAACTGAGCATTGAACTCTCAGATTTAACTAAACCTCCTTCACATCCATGAATTGACAGTCAATTTCTTGTAAAGCAATACTGCTCTTCTGTGGAGAATTCTTCGTTAAAGCGATATCTGTCCTGCTGAAAATGCTTTAATTCTGTACTGTGCAGGACTCTATTTTTTACTGCAAAATTCACCATCATACCTCTGGCTCGCTTTGCATGGATAGCTACGGTGCGATACGTGTTTCCTTTACGTTCCTTGAAATCAATCTGTAACATAGTGCCATGCAATATTTTTTTTCTGATTACACGACTATATTCTTTCGATGCCAGATTGATAAGCACAGGCTCCTTGTGA
Source organism: Desulfocapsa sp. (assembly GCA_029942265.1). Taxonomy (GTDB): domain Bacteria; phylum Desulfobacterota; class Desulfobulbia; order Desulfobulbales; family Desulfocapsaceae; genus Desulfocapsa. The sequence goes on along the minus strand of JAOZTO010000177.1, from coordinate 2,307 downwards.
CGGAGAAGAGTTGTATTCAACTCCTCTGTAATAATATCTCCCCAAAATTTATAGAGAGTATCACCTCGCTGATTTGCAAAACGGCATCCCATTTCAAGTCTGTACATCTGCATCAAATCCAAGGGCCGTAAAATACCATACAGTCCGGAAAGGATACGAAGATGACTTTGCAGGTAATCAAGTTCTTCTTTATCGTATTCAGTTACAGCGATCTTTGAGTAGACATCACCCTGAAACACTGACATTGCAGTCCGTCCGTTTTTCACAGTAAATGGTAACTCAAAATCATTGATTTGCTGATGTGTCTGCACAGCCAGACGGTCACTCATTTTCATCAATTCAGAAAGTTGGGAAACAGATACTTTTTGCAGTTCCCTGATCAGCAACTGACTCTCCTGCAAAAACACAGGTTGAGTCAGATCCGTATGTAGAGTATCAGTAAAAGACTGTGTCTTTGATGGGGCTATGAGAAGTAACACGCTGTTGCCTTACTATCAGCTTATGTAGAGTGTATCAAGACTTTCAAACAGTTCTTTTCGCACATTTTCAAAATCTTTTAATTTTGCCTTAGCAGCAGCAACTTTTCCCTGATTATACAACTCAACGATCTCTTTTGCTGTTGTATGAACGGCTTTATGAGATCTGCCAATTTCTTCAAAAACAGGCATTGCAACAAGTTCCTGCTGAGCTCCGTCATACCAGAGACCAAATGCACAATCGTGATGCCCTGTTACTTCGCTTGCTTTCATTTTCTTTTGTCCGGAAAGTACTACTATCAATTTATTTTTCCAGCTAAGGTGAGCACCTTTCACGTCTATAATATTAAAGAGAGCTTTTCTTAATACAAATTGGTTTACAGTAGATTCAAGTCCATTTGAGATTACAGCAAGCTCTTTTGCATATTCCTGTGTTTCTATACACCGGTTCTCCAAATCAGCAGCAGCTATATTGACTACAGTTATATCCTTGGCAACCGTTTCATTTACAGCTGATGCCTGAGCAATATTTTCGTTCACTTCCTGCATACCAACTGATGCCTGGGAAACATTACCAGCAATTTCTCTTGAAGTTGCAGATTGTTCCTCCACAGCTGTGGCAATGGTCGTTACAATTTCACTCACATCATTTACTGTGACCGTTACATTATTTATTACTGAGATAGTCGCTTCGGTGGACTGCTGCACATCTTCAATACGCTGTTGAATTTCACGGGTTGATTCGGTGGTCTGCTTTGCTAGTTCTTTAATCTCATTGGCCACAACTGCAAAGCCTTTTCCTGCCTCTCCAGCTCGTGCTGCTTCTATGGTTGCATTTAAGGCGAGCAGGTTTGTCTGATCAGCAATATCGTTAATTGCCTCAGTTACCTTATTGATTTCCTGAGCTGCCTGACCAAGAGAAAGCATACTTTCAGAGGCTTTTTCAGTTTCCTGTACAGCATTATTAGTAATATCCATAGCCTTTGCGGAATTTTCGGCTATCTCATCAACAGTGGCCGTCATTTCTTCAGTGGCAGCAGCTACTACAGTAACATTAGTAGTGGACTCTTCCATGGCAGCCGCAACGGCGTTCATATTTGAACTCATCTCTTCAGCGGCAGTTGCAACGGTATTAGAAACAGCTGCCATTTGTACAGCATCCTCTGCCATATTGTCAGCAAGCTCTTCCATGTTTGTTGATGTGAGTTTAAGGGTTTCACTCCGTCCTTTTACTCCTCTAAACATTTTTTCGAGCATAGCTGCCATTCCATTTAGCGAACCGGCAAGCTGACCATCTTCCGGTTTTCCTTTTACAGCTATAGTGGCAGTAAGGTCTCCAGCAGCTATTGTTTGAGCAAGATCAGCCATCACTTTTGGTTCTCCACCAAGGATTGCAAATATATTGCGTCTAATTATATATCCTATCAGCATTCCAAGAAGTAGAGTAACAACTCCTGCAATTATGGCAATTCGAGCCATTGAAGCTGATAGTGCAGAAATTTCAGCTGTTTTCATTTTTGTATGTTCAGATGATTCTTTGGCCAGTTTTTCGAGCAGAGGTTCGGTTTGATGGATGGTCTCCCGCATCGTTGCAATAGCTGCCTTTGTGGTAGCCTGTTCCAGCACTAAAGCATCAAAGTTATTCCTGTATTTATCAAGCTCTTCACTAACTGCCTCGACATGCTCCTCATCAACTCCAGCCTCAAGAAATGCTATCCGCAGTTTTTCTATTGTCGCAAGAGTTTTGGTGACATATTTGGGATCATTTCTAAGTAAATAGTCTTTTTCATGTTTACGGATAGTGAGCATCATAGCTTTTGTGCCAGAGACA
>JAOZTO010000176.1 GCA_029942265.1 Desulfocapsa sp. | reverse complement strand
CGGCAATCTCACCATGATGGCCATTGGTCAAACCACCGGCTTTAAAAGCTCAATACGATTTCTTATCGGAACTGCAGTTGGGTGTATAATACTGGATACGGTGATTGCCTGTGGACTGGGTCAGGTGATAATCGCCTCTACTGCTGTTACAACAATTCTTCAGATTACCGGGTCAATCTATATATTGTATCTGGCGGCCAAGATTCTATCGATGCAGTTGAAAACCCAAAAGGTAGAAAAGCAATTTTCATTTTTTGAAGGGTTTCTAATCCATCCATTAAGCCCCAAAAGCTGGACTATGGCAATTGTTGCCTTTAGTCAATTCATGAAACCGGAGCAGCCACTTGTTCCGCAAATCGCTGTCTTTGTGTTATGTTTTTTCCTCGGTCTTCTGATTTTTCACAGCTCGTGGTGTGCAGCCGGAGCACTCATACCCAGATTTATCAGTTCCCTAAAAATATTGCTCTGTATCAACATCTTGATGGTCACGTTGATGGTTGGCGCTACCGGATATGCTATGTTAAAATAACGTAACTTCAGCAGTTCGTTATCTTGCTCCCTAACTTACAATTTTAAATGTGGGCCAATGTATGAGCCTGTTGATTTAATGCCTTTTTGCCCGATCTCTTCGTTAAATGCAAAATTTTATCCTCGGAATATCAACCATATGCCTGCGGTAAAATTTTGCATTTACCTCGACATCGAACAAAAATGCTATTAAATCAACGGACTCATGTATCCAATATAAATCACACCCTTTTGTGGTTCTGGAAAGAAATGGAGTCGAAAACCATTTGCCAGTTTAGCATGGCTTTCAAAGAACTCCTTCCTGCCATCAGGTAAATAAAACATTCGCTGCTTCTTCTTTTTTTGATTGTTTCTCACCGAAGTCGATTCTCCGCTAACCTCGTACAGAAGCCCTTGATTCTTTAACTGTTGGTGAGAATAGCCCTGAACTTCTCCTGTTTCCATTTTTTCGCCTGATTAAGAACTGCGGTTCCATGGCTCCAGCTCTGCAATTGAGAGGAACATTTGCCGCAAAATTGCAGGTGGAGATACTCTTTTTTACATAATGCCCAAAGTTCTTTTCCCTTCCTGATATTTTGATTTCGTTCCAGGATCAAAGATGCTTTTATCTTCTTCATGCATATTCCCGGAAGAATCACAATATTCAACAATGACTCTTAACGGGTTAGTGTTCCATGGAGACTGACTGGGAAAGAGAAGAAATAATTTTGATGAACTCTGGAATACTCTGTTCTGCCTTATAACGGTTGGAGAAAGGCAAGCTATGATGATTGAAAATCAGGAAATCTGTCATAGTAATTTATCTAATTGTTCATCCCATTCATCAAAAAAACCTTCCGGCCAATAATCAAGCCGCCCCTGCTCATAGATGAGCCTGTTGATTTAATGCCTTTTGTCCCGATCTCTTCGTCAAATGAAAAATTTTATCCTCGGAATATCAACTATATGCCTGCGGTAAAATTTTCCATTTATCTCGACATCGAACCAAAATGCTATTAAATCAACGGACTCATAGATAGATGGATTTTGAACAATTGAAGAGTGTGTGCTCTGGTCAAAGGGACGTTCCAAAAAAAAGACACTGACCCTTTCATGGCTAATCAAATTTTCTTTCACTCCCACACGGATTTCATTTAAGAAATGATCGGAGTGAGGTTCAATAATTATCTGAACTCCACCTGAAGCTGCCAAACAACATAGCTTTTCCAGCATTGCCTGACCTGCAGGATGAAGATGCGATTCCGGATTCTCAATAATTAATAAATCTTTTGGCTTTGATTTTAATATAGCTGTAACAACAGAGAGGGCATAAGTAAGACCAAAACCAACATTTTGTGGCTTAATATCGGCCGTTGAATCTTTTCCCTGAATAAAATAGTAGGATAGCGTAGCGGTATTAAATTGTTTTTGAGTATTGGCGTGAATTTTCACACCAGGTGTAATTTCTGACATCCAGGCCTCAAGATTCTCCAGGAAAGTCTCGGTTGTTGTGGCTGGATGCTTTAATGCCTTAACAGATAGCTTCTCTAAATCGTTTGCTGCGATATAATGGACAGTATACTCACCCTGATTCCCGAGTGAAGCCTGATCCTTAATGTGATAATCAGACATGGCATAATGACTCTGAGGGCTGATTCTATCGGCAGACAGATATTGGAACTGACTGGAAAAGAGACTTTTAGACTCATTTATGAACCCGTTGAATTAGTCGGTTTTTCGCATTTTTTAAAAATAAAATATCGCAAAATCAACCACTTGTTTTTTTATTTTCTTCAAAAAGGGGCTTAATCAACAGACTCATTTATCTGAATTTGTTGAGGAGAAGCATTCGGTAGGAGATCAGACTCCGGTTCCACTTGAAAAAGGAACTCAACTGCCTGTTCATGCTCCCATTTTACCAAGCGTCTTCTGAAGAATCTTCAACATTTTCTTCTTCATCCAGCGTAACAGTGTCTTCAATATCTTTCATGATATGATTCCCCCAATCTCCTAAAAGGAGTAATAACAATTTAATCCAGAGCGTATAACTATTAAAAAATCGTAAATATTCGGGTTGGGTTCAAAACAGCCCAGACCACTGAAGGAATTCGGCAACACATTTACACAAAAGCCTCATGCAACGAATCCAAGAACTTCTTATCTACTCTTTGCAGATACTTATCCCATTCAAGACTAAAGCGATAAAAGGCCATAGATGCAATTTTCTTACCAACAATAGCATCACGATACGATTGAAGTTTATCTGAATTCAGGATGTTCATAATATGATCCTGCCCAAGTGTTTTAATTAATACCGGCGGAATATAACTCTCCATCACCGACCAAACCAGCTTGTTATCAGCAAGTATTTCATCAAAACGCTTTTCAAGAATATCCTGAAGTGCAAAAATCTGCTCACTTGTCTTTTCAGAAAGATAAAATAAGGCTTCTTCTGGATTTTTATCATGCAGACGGAGGAGGGTATCTGTTTCAAGGCAGGAATAACTGTCAACAAGTGTAATAATATCATGGATCAGTTGCCAGCGTGTTTCCAGGTCATTGAGCAGTTTATCTTCATAATCATCGTGTAGCAGGAAGGCTGTAAGAACCTCTGCTATGGAGCTTGAAAAAACACCGCCCTTATTAGCCGTGGTATCCTTTATCTGTTTAATTGGAGTCTGACTGGCAATATATCTTCTGGAAGCATCATCAAAAAAGACATTAGCGCCTTCCACTATAAATCTGAGTTCCTGAAACAGTCCCAGAAAATCTTTGACGTTGCCGTTATTGATGGTGTCTTTAAAGCCACCGCAGGGGATAAATGCTTTAATATCAGCCTGCTCGATATATGTGCGATTTTTGGCATCAAACATAAAATTACGATGGAACATAGCGCCGTCTTTAATAAAACGGCCATCGGGAAGTGTGATGTTTTTCCCAGCCAGCGGCACTTTAAAGCCTTGCTCACTCAATAAGTTTTCATCAAAGGCAAGTGAGTTCTCCCGTGGTACAGAGTTTCGCTTAAAGGCAATTTTCATCAACTCTTTCTTATCCAATCCTTCCGGATCAAAGAGGATAGAGCCGCCATCAATTATGAGACAGATTTTTCCTTCATAACACTGGATTTCATTTGCACCAAGATCACCATCAGGCCCACCTGTCATCATCAGGTTAAGGTTTTTCTCTTTCTCCTTGTAATGTGTAATCAATGTTCTAAAGGAACTCATAATACAGGTTGTTGTCATGCCGCTGGTGGTTATTTTTCCACCTATACGGTCATAGATTTCATCCATGTTCTTACTGGTTATGACAGATTTTCCATCAATTTGAAGATCAACTCCCTCTTCACCGTTATCAAACAGACCAAATACTTCTCCAGATTCCAAAAGGCCGTATGTGTCGTGAGGGATACCAAAGCTTTTTCCGGTGGTGAGAGTTCGCCAATAATCATAACCACGATCTTTGGCACGCAGAGATACGCCATCCATTAACAGAGCTGTGCCTTCGTCGGGACCAAAAAAGATCATTTCCGGCGACCCGTGATAGTCGACAATGGAATCATCCATCAACATCAGATCCAGAATACCTTCGGTGTAATCAAAAAGTGAGTCTTTACCGTATTGAGCATAGAGTGAATACGGAACAACCACGCCCTTGGAGCCACTTTCGCAAATATCTTTATGCTTAAGCCGTTGAGCTTTTGGCCCGAGTGCATAGTTCAGCAATACTACATTATCAAGCTCGTTATCATAGTTGGATTCCGAAACACGGATCAAACGCAGACCGCCACGGGAAATATCACTGGCACGCAAATGTGTTCCATTGGCATAGTGACCATTCACATAAAAAATCCCGTAAACAAACTGATCAAACACCAGTGGATCAAGGATATTATTATTAAAGCGAAATGAGAACGAACGTTTTTCCGGTTTATAAAAATTAGTCTTCAAGGTGCAACTAACAATTTTAAACATAAACTTGAAGATATCGTAGCCCAGATTAAAATCCATAAACCTGGTAGCTATCATTGAGTCAAACTCCTGCCACTTGTCCTCCATATCCTCATCAGTAATTCGTGTTGACAGGCCGGGTTTGAAGCGCAATTCGAAAATCCCGTAAAGATACTTCATCAAATCAACATTTTTTTTCACAGTATCTTCGATTAATTCACCACCATATATTGCTTTATTGGCACTCTGGATACGCTTGGCAAAAGCATCTTTATGGTCTTTACCGCTAAGACTGTCCAAAATATTGCGATCTGTTTTATTTTCACTTTCTTTAAAAATAAAGAGATGGGTGAAATCCATGGCATTGCCGGCAAAAAGCATCTCATGGAAAGTCAATTTTTCCTGAACATAGAGATGGTTCACCGTGTTAATGGAAAAGGAAAGAAAACTGATCATATCCTGAAGAAGAGCTGCCTCCTGTTTTCTGGTAAGCTCCCCCTGAATATAAAGAGCACAGATAGAACTCTGCACATTTTTTTTGGCCAGATATGGTTCCCAGTATCCACGAACAAGTTGCAGGCCATGGTCTACAAGGAGTTTTCGAAGAATCGGTAATTGCGGGGTCTCAAAATCAGATTTAAACATCAACCTGGTTTCGCCAGTTTCCGGCAGGTTAAATACCTGTATCAAAGGAACAACTGACGCATCACTTGCTTTAAGAAATTTTGTGTATCTCTTTCGGGTCGGCTCAGGAGTGGAAGCATAATCTCCTGCCAAATCAAAAAGAAACCGGGATTTTTTAAACTCGTCCTGCGGAAAATCCCGCACTGTTTCCAAACGTATTATATATGTGTAATATTCACTTTCCGGACAGTAGTAGTACTCACGTCGATGACCGGAAATTTGATCCTCAAGCATGGTTTCCATGCTGTCACGAGTGTCTTTAGTGGCTATTCGGACACGTTGCATCTCGTCACCCTGTTCCAAATCGGAATCAACATGGGCAACCCGTCCATGCAACTGCACCTTACCGTCCACAACTTTAATGCTTGAAGCGATGGATTGAAGCAGATGAACAAGCGCTTTCTTCTTGGTTACTTTGAAAAAATAATTGGGTAATCCAAGATCTTCCAGAAAGATACCGGCTGCAAGATTAATACAGTTTGCCGTCATCAAACCCTCCGAAGAAAGATCAATTACAGCTTCGTACAAAACCCTTGGATCGAGACCAACACTTTCTGCTTTTTCGATAATGTAGTTCCCTTTTGACGGAGACGAATTCGGCTGCATTTCCATTACATTCCTCATTTGTATTTTTCATTGAGATTTCAAC
>JAOZTO010000175.1:1986-5801 GCA_029942265.1 Desulfocapsa sp. | reverse complement strand
CATAAATTCAACTTATTGGCATGTTTTAGTCCAGCCTCTACATTTACATTCCGCCTTATTTTTTCGTGTTATGCTGAATTGGATGAGGAGTGCTTAGATTACTTTGTTCGTTCTTTAATTCCTGAACAACTTTCTTTTCAAAGATATTCCAGCTGTTTGGATTTTTATAATAAAAATGATATGCAGCAAAAGCAATTCCTGCAATAATTGCCAAAAGAACGACATACACTTTCCATGAACGTTTTCGAGTTGTGTATGGGTCTCTTGCGGAATGTGTTGAGTTTGGGGGTAAAACTGCTATACGGGTAAGGGATGCTCCAAAAGGAATGTTGATGACCGCACGGGTATTTACAGCCCATCCACAAGCATCGAGAATCGGGCCCAGATTACGTCTTCTGAGTTTAAAGTAGCCACTGATGGTTGAAGGGCCTGAAATAATCAGCAAAACAGCAAGAAGGGCAAGGGGCATTTGCCACAGTGAGAGTTTAAGAAAATCTCCAACAACAGAGGCAACTGCTGCACCAATAGCACCAAGAGCGAGGCCGATGGCAGCAAATATACCAGCAAATTTGGCTATATCAAAGCTCTGGGGGCTTGATGTTCCCGTACCGATTGTTTTAATAGATCCGCTAACGGATTTTGAAATATTGGATTGCAGATTTTTGCTTTGAGCTGTGGATATATTATGAAGTTGTTGCGAGACAAATTGTGAAATCTGCTTATAGGGCGACCAGAAAGCTTCCCTGACACTGATGGGATGTTCAATCAGTTTAATGATTGTTGCGTCCCAATCCTGACCCTTTCTGTCATAAAAAACGCCATTTCGCCCCACCCTGAGATTATCTGAACTGCCACTGGTGATAGCTGCTACAATGGTCATTTTTTGTTGGTTTTCTTTACAGGTACAGTCACAATATACAAGAAATGTACTGCTTAATTGTGCAAGGCTGCTGTGTTTGACCACATCATCAATTTTCACGCACAGGTTACAGCTGCGTGCGTCCAGATAAAGGGTTCCAGCTTGAAAAATAGCTTTGGTATCCTTTGTGTAAAAATCGGAAAAGGAAACAAAGTTGTTGGTCAGGGAATAGATATCTCTGGAGTAGCGGACAAGTTTATCAACAGATGAAACAGCATTTGCTTCAGGTTCCAACGCCTGATCTTTGGCTATTAATGCGGTGATAATCGCTTTGCTGTCGTTGGCTAAGAGTTCCCGAATCCGTTGTATGCCAAGCGCTTCAACTGTGGCCCCATTTTTGCTTGCAAGCCAGTTTTCATAGGCTGAAAAATTGGAGCAGATTCGTTCCCATTCTTCATCTTCAAGAGTATCTCTTTCTCCCAGCAGTGGTTCTATTACCTCGGTGTACAGCTTGTATAGCGTGTTTCTCCACACAGGGTTTATTCCTTTATGGAGAGGAAGTGGTCTGTCTGCCTCAATACGTGCAAGCGGAAAAGAGAGAATGTCTTCAGCACCATCGCCTGATCCTGAAAGATCCTTAACAGCGAGTGTTTGAAGGACTTCATTGGGTGGGTTTAAGGCTTCAGAGGCATTGGGATCAAACTCGACTAGACGGCAGCGTGTAAAATAATCGTTTACTTTTGTTTTGATCGCAAGGAAAACGGTTGCGACATCTGCCGTGGCATCTCCAAAGGGAAGAATATTTGCGGCATCATCTTCTGCGATTTGCCACCAGTCTGAATAGGCTTGTGCTTCTGCAAAAAAAGAATCTACTATTTCCTGAGTAACTCCAGGTGCGCCGCAGCGATCTTCAACTGAACCTGCACAGGACATGATATCCTGAATCAGAGTTTGTGTGTTTTCATCATCGGCGGAAGCAACAGGAATAACACCATCGCCATTAAATTGTGTTTCGGCAAATATCCTTGCAGTATCCGCTGTGTCTTCTGACGTGATTTCTGTGGCATCAGCTTTGTGCAGGTTTCTGAGTATTTCTTTGGCGGATGCAAGAACAGCTTTTCCTTCATCACTGCTGTCATCAATAGCTGAGAGTTGCAAGGCATCTGCGCCTTTGATAAGATCGTCAGGGTTTTTCAGCAGTGATCCTGCCCACTTTACAGCAGCAATGACTTCTGGTGCCCGGATACGTCCATCGTCATCAGTGTCGATAAGGGCAAGTGTTTTCTCATTAAACTCAAGCCCTTTTGTTGGGCAACTGAGAGCTGCCCAGAGCTTCTGATCGATCTGGTCAAGAGCCATTAGATCGGCTCCTGTTTTAAGCCTTATCTGATAAAATCCACCTGACTTAATAAAATTCCATTGATGCTGTTCCATTGAGTGCTTTTCTTGTGTGAGTATTGTCATAATTTATCACGTACCATGCTGATGTGGATGATCGCCATAAGGATGAATATGTTCGTGGCTGTGAATTTGTTTTTCTTTGCAGCGGATGAGTTGTCCATCCCGCAGGGTGTAAAGTTGTGTACAGGTGGAGGCCAGAAAGTCAAGGTCATGGGAAATGATAATATGGGGAAGATTTTGCTCCTTAAGGATCGTAATTAGTCGTTCTCGTGTTGCGGGATCGAGGGTATTGCTTGGTTCGTCAAGCAGCAGGAGTTTTGGTTGCATGGAAAGGATCGTGGCAAGGGCGACCAGTTTTTTTTCACCACCGGAAAGCTTATGGGTGATGCGATCTTCAAAACCTTTTAAACCAAGTTGATTTAAGGTGCGAAGAGAAATTTCCTTAGCATCATCAGGTGTCATACCAAGATTTAATGGGCCAAAGGCAACATCTTCCAGCACTGTTGGAGAAAATAGCTGATCGTCTGAATGTTGAAATAGGAATCCAATATCTCGCCGCAGACCAAGGAAATCTTTTTCATTGTTCACCTCTGTTCCGTGAAGCAGTATTTTGCCAGTATCAGGTTTTAGTAGGCCCATGATAATCTGAAAGAGGGTGGTTTTGCCACTTCCATTGGCACCAATAAGTCCTATCTGTTCGGTGTTGATGTTGAAGTTGATTTCCTGTAATAGAGAACTTTTTGACTCCGGATAGGAATAGCTGATGTTCTGCAATTCAAGAAGTGGGCGTTCTGTTTTCATATCGAAGTCCCGAAAAAAGAAAGGCTGGCCAGTAACAGGCTGACAAGCAACATAATACCGAGGAAATAATAGTCAGATTTTCTTGGATGTGGCTGGTTTAACGGAATAAGTTTTCCGTTAAACCCACGCAGGGTCATGGCTTGTTGAATGTGTTCAGCCCTATTCCAGCTTTTTATCAGGGTCATGGCAAAGAGGTGGCTGTATGTTTTGTAGGTATGCATTGAATTGGAGGGTGTAAAAGCTCTCAGTTTTGCAGCCCGTTGTAGACGCTGATACTCCTGTTGAATGACAAAAATCTGGCGATAAGAGAAGAGCAAGAGAAAACTTAGTTTACGTGGTACTCCGAGTTTTTCCATTCCGTGGCCAAGGCTTGCTGTAGTTGATGTGGCGATAAGTGCCAGAAAGCAGAAGAGTATTCCGTTGGTTTTCAAGCTGATCAGAGCCGCTAGTTTAATGCCGTGAACACTTATATCTACAAAATAAAACTGAATATATTCGCCGCCGACATAGGTAAACGGGAGGCTGATCCAAAGAAACAGAGTAAAGATATTAACATGCAGGATTCGCTTGAATAGAAGCTTGGGATCAGGATTTGAGATATAAAGGAAAATTGCAGTTGTAGTGCATCCAATAATTGCTACCAGAAAAGAATAAGTTGTGGCAAGCACAATAGTTATGGCTGCGGCTCCAATCAGCTTGACCCTGCTATCACGTGTGTGAAACAGGGTGGTTCCGGTGGAGAAAGGTTCATCAA
>JAOZTO010000175.1:0-1886 GCA_029942265.1 Desulfocapsa sp. | reverse complement strand
GAGATATTCTGTCGCCGGAATCAGCCATTCACTTTGATGCCCTTCACCACCGGAAACCACAATCAGCAGATCAGGTTTTTCTGTTTTTAGCCCAGAAGGAACAGTAAATGTGAAAATTCCATTTTTATCACCAATACCTTCAAGTAAAACTGTATCGGATGCTTTGGTTTTGACCGTGACTTTTCCGTTTATCAACGGCTTATCACCAGAAAAACTGGATTCAACAGTAACAGTATCTCCTGAAACCCAAGCAAAGACATGAATTTTATGAGCCTCTGCTTGAGTTGGCAGAAAACAGAGACAGGCAAGAAGAAATAATGTAGGCATAGTCATACGCTATCTTGATAAAAGTTCAGGTTGTACCCGCATCAAAAATGAGACGGAAAACATGGTAATAACTCCTTCGATAAGCATCACAGGGAGATGAGCAGCAAGTACGAGAGCTGCCACATTAAGAAAACCGGCATCTGATAGAAAAAGAGCTCCTGCCATCAAAAGAGCAGAGAGGAACATGCTACAAAATCCGGCTAGAAATCCAGCAAGGAGTATCTGTTTTTTACTTCCTTTAAGTAGAGGCTTGAGAATGATACCGCATAGAACAGCAGGGCCTGCAATAATACATCCATTAACGCCTAGTACAAGCATTCCACCATATTGAAAAAAGATGGTTTGCAACCCTAAAGCCACCACAATTGCAGGAAATGCTCCCCACCCAAGGATCAGTCCAAGAAGACCGCCAAGCAGAAGATGAATAGAGCCAGGACCAATAGGGACATGAATAAGTGATGCAACAAAAAAAGTGGCGGAGAGCAGAGCAACGGTCATGATACGATCGTAATCAAGTTTTTTGAGACCGATACCAGTGCCAACTACTGTGAGAATCGCACCGCCAGTAAGTACTGGTGCGTTGAGTATTCCTTCTGAAATATGCATTTAATGCAGATTTTTACCAGTGGAACTCATGGATAGGTTGGCGTTTCGTACCCCTCGTAAAGCTGATAAACTATCAGCAAGCCCACGTACCTCACCAGCCTTTCCACGGACAATGATAACCTCAAGACAGTTATGATGATCCATGTGAACATGGGTTGTGGAGACAACCTGGCTGTGGAAATCGTGCTGGAGTTCGGTCACTTTTTCCTGGAGTTTGTGTTGGTGGTGGTCATAGACAAGTGATATCACACCCATTACATCTTTGTCTGCATTCCACTCTTTTTCAATGATGCGCCCTCTTATAAGATCACGCAGGGCTTCGGAACGATTTTTGTAATGACGATCCGTGATATAGTCATCAAAATCTTCGAGGAGATTATCTTCCATTGAAACAGTAAAGCGTTTTAGCATTTTAACACCTTTTTTTAATTTGTGTTAAAAGTAGCATCTGTTTGATGAAAGGTCAACGTGAAGTTTTGTTAACTTAATCGATAGGATGCTGTTGATACTAACATGACATGTTTTTATGTTGACATTGGACGTCGGGTATGTTAACATCATGTCATGAAAGTAAATAACTGGGAAAAAGATTATAGGGCATGGGTTGGCACAGCAGCAGAACTTGCGGTTGTTGCTCAAGAAGTGATTGAGATCGTCAAAATGAAAGATCCAGACGTGTGCCCCAATGAACGCTTAATTAGACATTACGTACAAAAGGGAGTGCTAAGCCGACCTCTGAGAAAAGGGAGAGAATCTCATTTTTCTTTTCAACAACTCGCAAATATTCTCTCATAAGATCTAAAATTTCTTTACTCTTATCTTTAATCTCATGATTCAACTTAGCAAAGATAGGTTCATGAATTGAAAGAACAAATTTATCTTCACCCTCTCTTATCAAGAATACAGGAATAATCGCTGCTCCTGTCTTTTGCGCAAAAATAGCTGCTCCTCGG
>JAOZTO010000174.1 GCA_029942265.1 Desulfocapsa sp. | reverse complement strand
TTTGTTCATATGTGAACAAGCCGGATCGAACGAAGATGGGGGGGCTAGCCGAATATTTACTACTCGGTTAGTAAAATTAATTATAATTCAGTATGTTATCCTGTTTTCAACTCAGCATCAAATACCTGCGATGCTCTCAGACGTTCATCAGTACTTTTCAATAATCTTATTATAAGCCCCATTTTCTTTAAGAGTATCCAGCGCAACTTGCCATTGTGTAATTATATCATCATCAGTGTTTTTGTTGAAGGCATAATACGTATCGCCCTCATTCAAAACATAAACAACTTCAAATTTACTCACATCATGCCCCTTTACCTTGGCTGCATACATTGCCGGTTCTACCGGATAAGCAAACAGATCAATCCTGTCGTTATTCAACTTCTTAAAAGATAAGTCTGTGGCATTTTTACCACTTACATATTGCAACCGTTCTTCTTTAACGCCTAATTCCACAAGCATTCGTCCACCAATATCCTTCAAAACCGCACCAACCCGGTACTGGCCAAAATCAGACAATTGCTCAATTACAATATTCTTGCTTTTCGGGGCAATAATGCCGACTGTTAGTGTTGAAATCGGCCCCACCCATTTAAAGAAAGGTTCCCTTTCCGGTGTCCTGAGAGTGGAAAAAACCATATGGTTTTTTTTATTCTTGGCCATGGAATAGGCTCTTGACCAGTTACTTACGACAATATCTTCCCTGCCTTCTTCAGTGTCCATCAATTGTAACATAGCGTCCAGAATATCAACTGCTAGTCCCTGCAATCCCTGCTCTGTTATCATTGCATTAGGGGGAGCATTCTCTGTCATCATTGTTATTCGTTGCGATTTTTCTTCAGCAAATGCGTTTTGCGAAATACAAACAAACACACTCGCAAACAGTATTATCTTTATTAAATGATTCATTGTATTTACTCACTATTTGACATTAAATATCTTTTGGGAATCATTTTGCAGTATTTTGAACAAAATCTGGATACAACGCAGTCACGCACTCTGGGCAGACACTATGACTAAAATCAGCCTCTGAATGGCTTTTAACATACATCTCAACCTCACTCCAAGTATCATTACCATCACGTATCTTTTTACAATTTGAACATATGGGAAGCAGCCCACTGAGGCTTTTAACCTCTGAAAGACTTTTTTCAAGTGCGCTGTTTTTCACCTGGAGCTCTTTTTTAACTTCATCCAATTGAACAAAAGAGTGAAAAAGTATTTTCAGTGGTAGGGGTACAACAAGCGCAGGGATCAGGATAGCGATTCCAATTGTTAAGGGATCAATAAAACCATGGAAATAATAAACGATTGATACTCCAAGAAGTATTGACAATACAACAATGATAAAAGTTGTGATAATAACTGAGAAAATCAATCCCGCTTTTTTATAGCTGATACGATCATGGATTTACTTTTTACGAATTTACAAGTAAAAAACACCTCATAATTACGAGGTGTTGTAAGATGAATGTTTATGGAAAGGATTTTCTAATTATTATATTGCACCTCAAACAACCATAGCAAAATAATTATTATATTGCAATTTCATTTCGTTTTTTTTAGTATTAATTTTCATATTTTACCATAAATTTCAAAGCACGCAAGCAGGAGACACACTAGCAATGACAATGGATCGAAAATATAAATTTTCATGGGATCACCTTGGAGATATTGAAGCCGGTCGGCCAAATCTGGGTAATACAACACGAGTCGAAGTATATCGTCTGATGCAATTTACGTTTCGAGATATTATTGAACAGCATGTCGGTACAAAAGAAACGGACACAATCTTTTACGAAGCCGGATTGCTTGCGGGTAAAGAGTTTTACACCAATATGCTTACTCCGCAGACAGACATCAACGACTTTGTTAAACAGTTGCAGGACACATTAAAAGAGTTGGGAATTGGCATACTTCGCGTTGAAAAAGCCGACATGGAAAAAGGAGAACTCATTCTCACAGTATCCGAAGATCTCGATTGTTCTGGCTTACCAGAGCTTGATTACGAAATCTGTAGTTACGACGAGGGCTTTATTGCGGCACTCCTAGAGTGTTTTGCCGGAATACCATTTATTGTCAAAGAAATAGATTGCTGGTGCACCGGAGACCGCACCTGTAGATTTAGCGCTACCGCACAAAAATAAACCACATGGCTACCAGACCTGAAGAAAACAAAGACATCTTTGACACTGCAATAAAAAGTCTACTAGATCTTGTTTCTGCTCGCAAAATATCTCCTGAGCTACCCGAAGAATTGCTACAATTCGAAGAATATGTTCATCTCCATGCCATGCTGTCTGAAATACGAAAATCTTTGACTGCCTTTGCTGATGGAAATGTAGAATATCCCATAACTCAAAAAGGATATATGGCAGGGACAATGAAGCATCTGCAATCATCCCTCTACCATTTAACCTGGCAGACAAAGCGGATAGCTTCGGGCGACTTTTCACAGCGTATTGATTTTATGGGGGATTTTTCAGAATCTTTCAACAGCATGGTCATGCAACTTGACGAAACAAGACAACAACTCAGCCAAATAGCTTACACAGATCAATTAACAGGAATCTCCAATCGTAGACATTTTATGGAGACTCTGGGAAATGAAGTTGAACGTGCAAAACGATACGATATGCCACTCAGTTTTATAATGTTCGATCTTGATCACTTCAAACAGGTAAACGACACATACGGCCATTCAGCAGGTGACAAAGCATTACAAACCTTTGCTGGAGTTTTCCGAAATTCCAACTTGCGTAGCTGTGATATTTTTGGTCGAATCGGTGGGGAGGAATTTGCTCTTGCTTTACCAGAGACAACTCTACAGGACGCCTTCGGTGTAGCTGAAAGAATTCGAGCGACACTGGAAAAAACTGTAATCTCCCATAAAGATCTCTCATTTTCTATAACAACAAGTATAGGTGTCTGCGAATACAAAAAGGACGACACCCTTGAAAGTTTACTTCAACGAGGCGATTTGGCAATGTATCAGGCAAAAGAATCTGGAAGAAACCGGGTTTGCCTAGAGAACACTAAAGCATCCTAAGGGCTTGTTAAAACCACACAGCTTATTTACAACTCCGGCAACGACCAGTCAATCACTGTCTTCCCCTGTTTTACCAAATATTCATTTGCTTTTGAAAAATGAGCATTACCAAAAAACCCACGATGGGCAGACAAGGGGGATGGATGGACAGATTTCAGTACCAGATGGCGTTCATCATCAATAACAGCCCCTTTCTTTTGAGCATAACTGCCCCACAGTAAAAAGACCAGTCCCTTATGTTCCTCGTTCAGCATACTGATGATTGCATCGGTAAACTGTTCCCAGCCCTTTCCCTGGTGAGATGCTGCTTTATTATGTTCAACGGTGAGAACACTGTTTAGAAGCAGCACTCCTTGCTTGGCCCAACTTTCCAAACAACCGTGTTTACTGATTGGAATACCAATATTCTGTTGAAGTTCTTTATATATATTGACCAGTGATGGTGGTGGCTTCACACCGGGTTTCACAGAAAAACAGAGCCCATGTGCCTGCCCAGGGCCATGATAAGGGTCTTGTCCAATAATCACAACTTTAACATCTTCACAGGCCAACAAATCCATACTGCTGAAGATCTCATTTCCTGGCGGATAAATCACTTTCCCTACCTGTTTTTCCTGGAGCAAAAACTGCCTGAGCTGTTGCATATACTCCTGCTCAAACTCTTTGCCTATCTTCTCTTTCCAGGATGATCCCAGCTGTACCCTATCAAGTATTTCTGACATCAGTTTCCCTCTTCAGGATAATGTGTTCCGTAACGCAATAACTCCATCATCAAGCAAATAGTCCTGAAACGGCAGCATTTTATCAATGACACCGCCCGGCAACAACTCAATAACTCTATTGGCAATAGTATCAACAAACTGATGATCATGGGAGGAGAACAGTAACACTTCCGGAAAGGCAATCAGACCATTATTGAGTGCAGTTATTGACTCCAAGTCAAGATGGTTTGTAGGTTCATCCATAATCAGACAGTTGGCATCGGATAGCATCATTCTTGACAATAGACAACGAACCTTCTCGCCGCCCGACAGAACACTTGTTTTCTTGAGAGCTTCTTCGCCTGAAAAAAGCATCTTCCCTAAAAATCCTCTGGCAAAGGTCTCTCCTTCTGTGACAGGTGTGTACTCACCCAGCCATTCAACCAAAGTAACATCTTTATTAAAAAAGGAACTGTTCTCTTTGGAAAAATAGGATTGGCTCATAGTTACACCCCAGCGAAAACTCCCACTGTCTGGTTTGAGTTCTCCTGTGAGAATTTGAAAAAGTGTTGTTTTGGCAAGGCTGTTACTTCCGACAAAGGCGATTTTATCACCCTTGTTTACAGTGAGATCAAAATCCTTAAAAAGAACATTTCCCTCAACCTTCTTACTTAATCCTTTGATCTCCAGAATTATATCACCACAGGGTCTACCAGCTTTAAAAGAGATAAAAGGATATTTCCGTGAAGACGTTGGCATCTCTTCAAGAGTCAATTTATCCAACAGTTTTTTCCTTGAGGTCGCCTGCTTTGCCTTGGAGGCATTTGAGGAAAAACGACGTATAAAATCCTGCAGTTCTTTGGCCTTGGCTGTGGCTTTTTTGTTTTCATTCTGCTTCTGTTGTAACACCAGTTGACTGGCCTGATACCAGAAATCATAATTACCGACATAAATAGCAATTTTCCCAAAATCAATATCGGCTACATGAGTACAGACCTGGTTGAGAAAATGCCGATCATGGGAGACGATGATCACAGTATTTTGGAACCTGTCCAGAAAGTTCTCCAGCCAGGCGATGGAATCAATATCAAGATTATTGGTCGGCTCATCGAGAAGCAATATATCCGGATTACCAAAGAGTGCCTGAGCAAGCAACACTCGTACCTTTTCTCCACCTTCAAGTTCCTTCATTTTTTTATGAAGAAGCTCTTCAGATATGCCAAGTCCACTGAGTAATACTGCTGCTTCCGACTCTGCCTCATAGCCGTTCAGTTCATCGACTTGCGCCTCAAGATCACCGCTACGAATGCCATCCTCTTCGGTAAATTCAGCTTTGGCGTATAATGCTTCTCGTTCAGCAAGTAATTTATACAAACGTTCATGTCCCATAATGACTGTGTCAAGCACTTTTATATCATCAAACGCAAACTGATCCTGCCGGAGTACTGCGATACGTTCTCGACTTCCAATTGAAACTGTTCCCCGATCCGGTTCAAAATCGCCGCCAAGAATTTTCAGGAATGTTGTTTTTCCTGCACCATTTGCGCCTATAAGGCCGTAACAGTTGCCGGGAGTAAATTTTATATTTACATCCTGAAAAATTACCCGCTTCCCATAGGAGAGAGCGACATCGATTGCTGTTATCATAATAGTCCTTGTCTGTTCTGTTTTTTTCTAGGAGGCTGTCCGAGAATGCCCTTTCGCCCAAACTCTTCAGAATTGTCAAAAAATAATGCTCGGAATATCACACATATGCCTGCGCTTATTTTTAGAAAATTCTTCGATTTTGAACGAAATGTCTATTCTCGGACAGCCTCCTAGTATGATCAAGTATAGCAAAAGACCGGTAAGAGTAATAAATACAAATTGAATAAGATTCCGTATGCCATTTTTCTCGATGTACCCTGAAAGTTTTTCTGAATATTCTATGAGAACATTCAGTAGGTGTGCCAAGGGTTCTGTCGCAAATTGACCTTTCCCTTGGCAATCTTGCTAACCCCTGCTAAAATAGTTTCATTTTCTGTGGAGAAAGTCAATGGTTGTTGAAGAAAAAT
>JAOZTO010000173.1 GCA_029942265.1 Desulfocapsa sp. | reverse complement strand
AGTTCACAAGCCGGATCAAGCGAACCTGGGGCACTATCCAAACATTTACAGTTCAATGGTTGATCCTATTTTTGAACGAACCCGAATATTTACATATTTTTCGTCAGCCAATTTCAGTTTATCCATCAGTTGGATCAGATCTATTGGTTTCATTATGTAATCAAAAGCACCCTTCTCTTTTGCCTCGACCCCAGCTCCTACCGACCCATGGCCTGTAAGCATAATAACTTCAATATGCTCATTGTATTCCTTTATCTTTTCGAGGACATCCAGACCACTCATATCCGGCATTTTTAGATCAAGAATGACTATTCCAGGATCCATTTCCACCAAATTCACCAAGCCCTCAGTACCACTGTGTACATCAATGGCAGCAATTCCACGAAGTTTCAACCGTTGACATAAGGTTGAGGCAAACTCTATTTCATCATCAATTATAAGTACTTTCGACTTTAGCATCTGATCACCTTGTCTATTCTGAATAGTTACAGTTCAGTGTTATGCCAAATATGAGGCACTAGCTGAATAGTTACTCTGATTGTAGACTACCCTGTAATCCTTCTTTTGACTTTTCTTCCTGTTGAATTGGCAAACTTATTTCAAATGTGGTGCCCTTTCCAAGTTCAGAGGCCACATTGATATTGCCACCAAGTTTCTTTATCAATCCATAAGTTATGGACAATCCCAACCCTGTACCTTTGCCTGTTTCCTTTGTCGTGAAAAACGGTTCGAAAATATGTTTCAAAACATCAGGTGTCATACCTGGGCCATCATCTGCAATAGTTACCTGGATGGTATTCTGATCTTTCACTGTTGAAGAAAGAACTATTTTCCCTCCAGTACCAATTGCATCAATGGCATTATTGGTTATATTAAGAAATACCTGTTGCAACAGTCCACGAGAGCTCCATATTTTTTCAACTTCATGATTAAAATCAAATCCAATCTTTATCTGGTTATAGGTAGCTTCTTTTGCCAGAAAATCAACGACTTCACGAATCGTGTCATTAACATCAACCTCCTCTGTCTCAACCTCAGCATGGCGTGCAAATCCAAGTAAGCGATGGGTAATTGTTTTGCATCGTTCCACACTATTCTGAATACCTTCCAGTGCATCTCCCATCGTATTTTTATGAGGAAAATCATCTGAAAATTCCAGAAAATCCTGAACAAGTCCTGCTTTTTGATTGATAATAGAAAGTGGATTATTAATCTCATGAGCCACGCCTGCTGCCAATCGCCCTATGGACGCAAGTTTATTACTCTGCGCCGCCTTACCATACAACTGTTGGCGTTTTTTGTCAGATTCACGAATATGTGCCGTGATTGCATGACTTATTTCAACGATGACAAACACGGCAACAATCGCACATGAAAGGAAAATTGTAATCAGTTTAATTTTAAATAACACCCATGAACTAGCATGAAGAAACTGTTCCTTCACCAGTACCAGTTTCCATGGTGTATTCAGCAAAGTTGCAACTGCATGGTTTATCTCCTTTCCCTCAAACGATTTTTTAAAAACAACTATTCCTGCCGACGTTGCTACCGTGATATCGTGTTCAGAAAAGTTTTCCATAGCAATATCATCTTTTGAATCGTCTTGGTCATGTAACACACAACCCTCTCCAATTTTTCCGTACTTTTGAGGTTTTGTTTGTGCAACACGATCTGAATCAACAAGAAACATATCATCAGCATAACCAGAGGAAATTGTATTTACAAAATCCTGCAAAGTGCTTGCATTGATAGTCACCCTTAGTACCCAATTCCCCTGTTGATGTGGAGATTTTCGGCTCACAGCTATAACAAAATGCGGCACCATACGAAATCCGGAAAAAATATTACTGATATATACTCCGTGACGCTGAACCTCTTTGTACCAGATTTGGTCCATATAATTGCGATCAGGCAGCTCATATGGACCGAAATACGCCTGTTGCGCCCCCTTCGAGTCTATAATCTCAATATCTGCAAATCCTGGGTACTCGTTTTGCAATCGAACAAACAGTACTTCAAGTTCGTTTGGATCAAGTAATTCCTGATAGCGATCATCACGGACAACAAACTTCACAATGGATTGTAATTCCGAAATAAATGCCTCTACTGCACTTTGAGATTCCTCAAGATTCAGAACTAACTGTTCCAGTTCCTCCTCTTCCAGAAGCTGCTTGTATTGACTATGCGAAAGTGCAGAAATAATAATTAAAGGAACAAGAACCAGCACCATTAAGATAATGCAAAGTCCTCTTGTGAAACTCTTATAACTTCTGTCAAGATCAGATCTGTTTTCAATATCATCTGACGGAAATGGCAGAATTTTTGTTAACCAATGGGATTGTTTTCTCATGTGACTACCTTTCCTGTGCGTATTTCAGGAAGGATAACTCCAGGTTTTAATTTATTTTCAAGAGCAAGCTGTAAGGCATCCGAGCACGCCCCTATCACAGCATCTATAACTTTTATCTTTTTCCAGCTAAGAAACTGATAATGTTCTTCTTCTATCCCACCGCAAACAACACAGGCTACCTGTTCTTTTATGGCAATATCACATAGCATTTCAGCAGAAACCTCTGCGAGAATTAATGATCTGGGCTCTCCCATTAACTGTTGGTCGTAATAGGTTGCAATAATAACCTCCGAACTTAAATCAAAACGTGGTGAAACGAAATCGCCACGGGTGGTAATCATAATCTTCATCCATCAAATCCTAAGCTATTTTATATTTCTTTAATTTTCTCCAGAGCGTTGTTCTCCCCCATCCTAGCTTTTCTGCCGCTTTGGAACGATTCCCTCCGCTTTCCCGTAAAGCATCCAGCATCATCTGCTTTTCCATATCTGCCCATCCGCCAGTTCTAGTGACAACTGCTGGTTTTTCTTGAACCTCAAATACTGGTGTCTGCTTTTCCTTTATTGAAACATTCGGTGAAACGAGAACAGGTTGGGAGTCGGAAAGTGAATCAAGTGGTCGGAACAGATACTGCGGTAAATCTTTGATTCCCACAATCTTTCCCTGACATATATTTGCGGAATATTCTGCAATATTCCGCAATTCTCGTACATTTCCTGGATACGAATAGCGATTCAAATATTTCAATGCCTGTGAAGAAAAATGCATTCCTCTTCTGCCAAGCTTGGTTCCGAAATGGCGTAGAAAATGATCTAATAACAACCTAATATCTCCATCACGTTCACGAAGAGGTGGGGTTGGTAAATGCAGAACATTCAGACGATAAAACAGATCTTCTCTAAAACGTCCCTGATGAACCTCAGACCTTAACGACCTGTGAGTAGCAGCTATAACACGAACATCAACCCTCATTTTTTTGCTTCCACCCACTGGAAAAAACTCCTGATCATCAAGAACAGAGAGCAATTTTACCTGTAAGGGAAGAGACAAGTCACCAATCTCCGTAAGAAATATTGTTCCTTTGTGAGCAAGGCGAAACATACCGATATTTCCAGTAACAGCGCCCGTGAAAGCCCCCTTAACATGACCAAATAACTCAGATTCCAGGAGGGCTTCCGGCAATGCACCACAGTTCACTTTCACAAACGGTTGTCTGGCTCGCTGCGAAGATTTATGCAAGGCTTCAGCTATTAAATCTTTTCCGGTTCCCGTTTCTCCAGTAATCAACACTGATGCATCAGTGCGAGAAAGAACAGACATGAGTTCAAAGACCTTTTCCATTTGCGGGCTATGACCAAGAATATCGTTTCGTATGGATTCTTCGTGATGGATATAGTCTTCTACTTTTACAACTGAGCTGTCTTCTAACACAATGAGAATACCTGAAGGTCGCCCCTTGTCGTCATGAAGGCAGGTGAGTGTGAAATGTACAGGGATTTTTTTTCGTCGTCGAGTTATGATATCACCATCAAACGAATGTGATTCTCTACTCTCTAGGACTTGTTTATATACCTGATTTCTAAAACTTGGATTTGATCGCAGGATAAAATCGCCATACACGCCTCTGACATCATCACTGTTATATCCGAGCATAGCTTCAAGAAAACGGTTCAGTGTCAGAACACACAAGTTTGTATCTAGAACGGCCACTCCGTGCGGAATACCATCTAACAACTCATTAAAAACAGGTATGCTTTGTAATACTGATTCAATTTTCATTGTTTCAGAAGTAGCGGAAAATTATCTTAAGGGTACCTTGAAAAAAATACAGGCGGTTTGCAAGTTGTTTTCCCACATAAGTGCTCCCGTAGGCTCCGGATTACGCTGAAACCTCCAGCGTAATCCAAACATTTACAGTTCAGTGGTTGAGCCTATTTTTGCCCCCAACCCGAATGTTTACAATTACAGAGGGATGTTATCAAAAAATCGACTATTCACAAAGAAATGTACAGCGATACTTGCAAAATACCCAAGTGCAATTACCGGCATCCATTTCAAGTGTCCGCCAAAGGTGTACATTCCACGGGCCTGCCCCATAAGAGCAACACCTGCAGCTGATCCTATGGAAAGCATACTGCCGCCAACCCCTGCAGTGAGTGTGACCAGCAACCATTGCCCCATGGACATATCAGGCTGCATGGAAAGCACCGCAAACATAACAGGAATATTATCCACAATAGCTGATAGACCACCAACAATAATATTTGCTGTGGTTGGTCCTAAATCGATATACATCACCTGTGAAACCATACCGAGATATCCGATAAAACCAAGCCCACCAACGCAAAGAATAATACCGTAAAAAAACATCAGTGTATCCCATTCGGCACGAGCAACATTTCTAAAGATATCAAAGGCAACAGTATCACCGACTCGTTCTTCAGCTTTTTCAGGGTCATATCCAGGACTACCGATTGCATTTTTATGTGTTTTCTTCAAATAAAATCCATAGATTTTCAGGTAAGAAAGTCCCATCATCATGCCCATCATCGGTGGGAGGTGAAGAAAATTATGGAAACTGACCGCTGTAGCAATAGTCAGTAAAAATAGAACAATAACTGGAATAGCGCCACGTTTCATTTTGATGTCCATTGCACCCGGTTCAGGAGATACTTTTGGAACAGCAAAAACCATGATGGCTGCCGGGATAAGCCAGTTAACAACTGATGGAAGAAACAGATTAAAAAATGTTGTAAAACCAACAATACCTTTTTGCCACACCATAAGAGTTGTGATATCACCAAAAGGACTGAATGCCCCCCCTGCATTGGCTGCGACAACAATATTGATACAGGCAAGGCTAATAAATTTCACATTATCCTTACCAATGGCCATAACTACTGCACACATTAAAAGGGCAGTGGTCAGATTATCCGCAACAGGAGAAATAAAGAAAGCAAGCACACCTGTTATCCAGAAAATTTGGCGAAAGGAAAAACCTGCACTGACCAATTTCACCCGCAATGCTTCAAAAACTTGCCGTTCTTCCATGGCGTTGATATAGGTCATTGCCACAAGTAAGAAGAGAAACAGTTCCGCATATTCTAAAATATTATGCCGTGCAGCAGCTTCGGCAGCATGGGTAAAGCCATGACTTGCGTACACATAAGCTATAATGGCCCATATCAACCCTGCGGCCAGCAGAACCGGTTTGGATTTACGCATATGAGTATACTCTTCAACCATAACAAATGCGTAGGCAACAACAAACAGGAACAGTGACGTATAACCAACCCAGCTGGATGTTAGATCAATATGGTTTCCCCCACTGCCACTTGCTGCCATAGCGACACCGGATAAAGTCAACAACACACCAAGCAGAGTTGATGTCTGACACAATAACTTCTTAAACATAGTTCCTCCCAATTAATTATGGTTGATGGCGTCGTAAAAACTCTCCATCTGCTTCGTTGCTGCAAATTTTCTATCAT
>JAOZTO010000172.1 GCA_029942265.1 Desulfocapsa sp. | reverse complement strand
TTCATATGGCTTTAAACAGTATGATTCGTGCTTTGGAAGATGCTCCAATTGATGGGATTGTCGAGTATATGCAGGCGTATCGGTCAATTGCAGTGCATTATGACTCCACCCGGATTTCTTATGCAGAGCTTCAAATTGCCTTAATGCAGCGCTATAAAAACATACAGACCGGTGAATCTTTACCACAGACAATTGTTGAGTTGCCGGTTTGTTATGGTGGAAAATACGGGCCGGATCTGGATTTTGTTGCCAGTGAACACGCACTCTCTTCTGAAGAAGTAATACGAATCCATTCAGCACCTGAGTATCTCATTTATATGATTGGTTTTACTCCGGGGTTTCCATATCTTGGAGGGCTTCCGGAAATCCTCCATACTCCCCGTTTGAAAGTTCCCCGTAAAACAGTTCCTGCCGGAGCTGTTGGGATAGCCAATGGGCAGACGGGAATGTATCCTATCGAAAGCCCAGGCGGCTGGCAATTAATTGGGCAGGTGCCAATAAAAGTGTTTGATCCTGAAGCCGAAAATCCGTTTCTGTTCAGTGCCGGAAATATTTTAAAATTTAAACCTGTGACAGAAGAGGAATATATTGGTTACGAATTGTGTTGATATGAAAGAAAAAACAATCGATTTAAATTGTGATTTGGGCGAAAGCTTTGGTATCTATCAGCTGGGTATGGATGATGATGTTATGCCCCATATCACCTCGGCTAATATTGCCTGCGGCTGGCATGCAGGGGATCCGGTAGTGATGAATAAAACCGTTCAATCAGCTGTTGCAAACACGATTAATTGTGGTGCTCATCCCGGTTATCCCGATCTGCTTGGCTTTGGACGGCGGGCAATGAATGTGAATAATGAGGAGCTGAAGCACTATTTGATTTATCAGATCGGAGCCCTTCAAGCATTTTGCCATGTTCATGATACAAAACTCTGTCACGTGAAACCACACGGAAGTCTTTATCACAAGGCGGTTGAAAATGAAGCAACTGCGGTTGCGGTGGCGGAGGCGATTTCTCAAATAGACAAGGATCTGATTTACGTTGCACTCGCAGGTGAAAAAGGAAGAATGATGGCACGAATCGGGAAGGAGTTTGGGCTGAATGTCGCTTTTGAGGCGTTCCCGGATCGTGCTTATACAGCAGAAGGATCACTGGCACCAAGAAGTATAAAAGGAGCAGTCATAACAGATCCCGATGAAGTTATCGCAAGAGCTTTACAGATTGCAAGAGACGGATGCATCGATGATATTGAGGGGAACCGCATAGAACTTACTGTCCACACATTATGCGTTCATGGCGATAATCCACACGCTGTACAGATGGTAAAGAAAATACGAAGCGTGTTAAAGGAAAACGATATCACTGTTCGGCCATTTCAGTTATGAGATTATCAAAATACAAGATGTTTAAAGTAATGGTTCCCGGTCTGTTCACCACTGTGCAGGATAGCGGACGTTACGGCTTTCAAAAATTTGGAGTCCCTGTAACGGGTGTTCTTGATAGTTTTTCTGCGGGAATTGCCAATGATCTTGTGGGAAATGCTACCACTGCCGCATTACTGGAATGTACATTACTTGGCCCCAAATTACTGGTTATGGAGAATGCCTATATTGCCATAACCGGCGCAGAAATGCGTGTCACATGTAATTCCCAAGAAGTTCCTCAATGGGAAGCGTTTAGAGTGTGCCCTGGAGATATACTTGAAATAGGACAGGCACAATCGGGATGTCGGGGTTATCTTGCAGTAACTGGTGGGATTGAGGTTCCCCTTGTGATGGGAAGCAGATCTACTTATGTCGGTGCGAAAATTGGAGGATATCAGGGACGGGCGCTTCAAGAAGGTGATATACTGGCTCGTGGTATAGGGAAATTACTTCCGGCACCACAAGGTATTTCGGATAGCCTGCTTCCAAAGTTCTCTTCTGAAATCGTATTACGTGCAATACCTGGACCGCAGGATGACTATTTTGAAGAAGGGCTGGATCTGTTTTTCAGTTCTGAGTTTAAGGTGAGTTCCGAGGCCAATAGAATGGGGTATCGCTTAAAAGGCTCTGTTGTGAAACAGAAACCGGGAATGCCTGCAAGTATTATTTCTGAATCAAGTTTACCCGGAGGTGTGCAGATACCTCCAAACGGACAGCCGATTATCTTGCTTGTGGAACAGACAGTTGGTGGATATAGCAAGATTGCCACTGTCATATCTAGTGATCTTCATCTGGTAGCACAGGCTTTGCCGGGAGATTGTATACGATTTGAACAGGTAAGCCTTGAGACAGCGTGTTGTATAAAAGATGAACAACTTCGTCTGATTGATACACTACAAAGCAGTATTGAAAAAACAGGCCAGGAAAACAGCACACGAATAACTGCTGCCTTGTCTGAAAATAGTGTGTTGCATCGTTACGAAGAACTCTATCCGGAGTGTTGAGGAATCTTTTTCTATTCTTTCAGGCGATATCCTGTCCCGAGAACAGTTTCAATGCAGTTGCCCATTTCCCCAAGTTTTTTCCGCAATCCAAAAATCTGAACATCTACGGCAGCATAAAATAGAGAATAATCGTAAATATTCGGCTAGCCCCCCATCTTCGTTCGATCCGGCTTGTTCACATATGAACAAATATAGTTCACAAGCCGGATCAAACGAACCTGGGCACTATCCAAACATTTACAGTTCAGTGGTGGAGCCTATTTTTGAACCCAACCCGAATGTTTACCTTGTGCATCAGATTTTCCTATATATATCAACATTTCGAAGATCGAGCAGAATTAAATGTCATATTGTGATAAAGTATTATTAGTATATGATATTAAATTCTTGACAGCATTGCTATTACGCTTGTATGAAGATGTATCCACTATAGATATTTCAGGGACATTCCAGGAGCAGTATGACTCAAACTACAAAAGGAACACAAAGCGTTCACAGAACAGTGTTACTGCTGAGAGAAGTTGCCAAATACAACGGGCAAGGGGTAAATCTTTCAAAAATTGCCAGGAATACAGAACTGCACACTGCTACGGTTCACAGGATTCTGTCAGCCTTGGTTCTTGAAAGATTCTTAACCTACGACGCCACAACAAAACTCTATCACCTGGGTGTTGACCTGTATCATATTGGTACAGGAGCATATCATTTTGCGATTTGTGAACGCTACCATTCGGTTATTGAAAAGATAGCAGAAAGAACCGAAGACACAGTTTTCTTATTAATAAAATCAGGTAACGATGTGCTCTGTATTGACAGGATGGAAGGTGGGTTTCCCATTCGGACTATGACAATTGAAATAGGTGCAAGAAGACCGTTGGGTATCGGAGCGGGTAGTTTGGCATTAATTGCATTTTTGTCCAAAGATGAATTTGGGTCAATTGTATCTGACAACCGGAAACGATATTCCGATTTTGGGGATCTGACAGAAAATGATATTAGAAAGCTTGCTGAAAAATCACAGAAAAGGGGTTTTGTCGTTAGTAAAAGCCTCTTTCATGAAGGTGTTACATCAGTAGGAGTGCCGGTAAGAAACCGGCAAGGGGAGGTTGTTGCTGCGATAACCGTAGCAGCGATAAACAAGAGAATGGAGCCCAGCCGTCAAAAAGAAATTTCTGAACTGGTAAGCAGGATTTCTTCACAGAGCAGCTGAGACCATTCGCCTTGCAAACAACAATTGCATGATAGCAAAGGAGAATCAAATGAAAAGGTTTTTTTACAGTATGTTAGGTGTGATATTGACAGCGGCGTTATGCACCTCTGTCATGGCGGCGGATTATCCCAAAAAACCAATCAAACTGATTGTTAATTTTTCTGCCGGTGGAACAACTGATACAGCAGCAAGACTTATGGCTTCCAAAGCAACAGAGGTACTGAATCAGGCTGTTATCTGTATGAACAAAAAGGGTGCAGGTGGAACTCTTGGTGTAAGTGAAGTTGCAAGAGCAAAAAATGATGGCTACACAGTCGGTACCTGTAATATGCCAGCCATTGCAATCATTCCACAAATTCGCGAAGTTCCTTACAAACCATTCAAGGATCTGGTTCAAGTCTGTGCTCTTATGCCTTATGAGTATGCAATTCTTGTTCGTGGTGATGCTCCATGGAACACATGGGAAGAACTCGTTGAATATACAAAGAAAAATCCTGGTAAAGTCACATACGGTAGTGTTGGTACCGGTACAACGAACCATCTTGTCACCGCAAGAATTGGTAAAGAACTTGGTCTGGATTGGAAACATGTGCCATTTCAGGGTGGTGTAAAAGCGACTGCTGCCCTTCTTGGTGGTCACGTTGATGTTATTAATAATACTATGGCATCTGTTGTTTCTTCTGTCAGAGCTGGTAAATTAAAAGCTCTTCTCATCACCAGTGAAGATAGATTCACCGCTACACCAGATGTACCTACAATGAAGGAAAAAGGGTTCGATTTCTCCCAGATATCGTACATGTCTATTGTAGCTCCCGCCGGCACACCTGAACCTGCTCTGAAAATGATCTCAGATGCATTTAAAGCTGCAACGCTTGATAAAGGTGTTCTGAAAAGTACTGGTAAGCTTGACCTGCATCCAAAATTTATGGAAGGAAAAGAGTATCAGGCACTTCTTGAAAAACTCTCTAAAGAGTGGGGTGGTCTGCTTAAAGATCTTGGCGTAAAAGTTAAGTAAGCAAGCCTCCGACTGCTCATCAGCCTCACTGGGGTTTTTTGCCCTGAAATACTGCTATCACGATGGTATTTCAGGGTAAATTAAACTCCTCCACTCATATTATTACACCTAATCCTATGATACAGAACAAATTCGACTTTCAACTCGGCATTGGTTTTTTTCTGTTTTGCCTGGGGGTGCTACTGTTTTTAATACCGTATCAGGTAGGCTCATTTTCAGAACCGGCAGCTTTAATGCCAACTCTTGTAACTGGTTTTATCTTACTGCTAAGCATTATTTTGATCATTCAGTCGCTTAATTTTAAAGAAGTCAGTAGCAAAAAATCAACAATCGAACATCATTTACCAACGTCTGATCTGTTGTACGTGATGGCAATAATGATAGCTTACTCAATGCTGCTTGACCTAACGGGGTTTGTGTTGACATCCGCAATGGCCATGTTTGCGCTATTTACGGTATTCAAAATCACTGACTACAAACAAATAGCTTTGATCACAGGCGTAACTCTCGGGATATTATATGTCTCGTTTGAAAAGTTTTTGTACTCACCGCTTCCGGTGGGAACTCTCATTGAAAAATTCTTAGAATAAGGAGACCTGGCTATGTGGGAAGTATTACTGGAAGCTGCGTCCATGTCTTTAACTGTGAACAATTTATTTGGCGCAGCACTTGGGATATTCTTGGGTTCACTGCTTGGAGCAGTCCCTGGACTCAATGGTACCATGGCCATTGCCCTGCTTATTCCTATAACTTATACATGGACACCTCTTTTTGCAATTTCCATGCTTGTTGGCTGCTGGAAAGGCAGTGTTTATGGCGGTTCGATCTCTGCCATATTGCTGAATGCTCCCGGTACACCGGAAGCCGCACCAACTGCCATTGACGGCTACGCTCTTACTAAACAGGGAAAAGCAGGCAAGGCACTTAAAATGGCACTCCTGGCTTCTGTGACAGCTGCAATTTTCAGCGATAGTCTTTTGATGCTCGTTGCTCCTCCAATCGCCTCTATAGCGCTTTTATTTGGCCCTGCAGAACTTGCAATGCTGATAATTTTTGCCCTGGTCATAGTCTCTGATACTGGGAGTGGTTCCCAGGTAAAAGGTTTGATGTCAACAGCTCTTGGGGTATTGATTGCAACGGTTGGTCTTGATCCTATAACGACTCAACGCAGATTCACTTTCGGATCGCTAGAGCTTGATGCAGGGATTGGT
>JAOZTO010000171.1 GCA_029942265.1 Desulfocapsa sp. | reverse complement strand
GTTCGTTTGATCCGGCTTGTGAACTATATTTGTTCATATGTGAACAGGCCGGATCAAGCGAAGATGGGGTGCTAGCCGAATATTTACTGAACTTCTTGAGTATCATTAATACGCTTCGAAGTCTACAATGAACTAATATGAAGTACCTCTGGACAGATACAGTTCAGTGTTATACCATTTATGAGCCTGTTGATTTAATGCCTTTTTGCCCGATCTCTTCGTTAAATGCAAAATTTTATCCTCGGAATATCAACCATATGCCTGCGGTAAAATTTTGCATTTACCTCGACATCGAACAAAAATGCTATTAAATCAACGGACTCATTTATCTGGTACTCGCTAAAGGCACATCTGTGAAATCAATTTTGATGAACTTTTCAACGATACCATCAACAATTAAAACGATTTATCTCAGCAGGAGGACACTATATGCCAGAACCTATACTAAAAAAGTCACCATTTACCCTACACAGCAAATCCACAGACTGCGCAGCACGCAGAGGAGAACTGAAAACTCTGCACGGAACCATTCAAACTCCGATTTTTATGCCAGTAGGAACCCAGGCTACTGTAAAATCCGTCACCCCGGAAAATCTTAAAGAGATGAATGCGCAGATCATCCTTGGTAACACCTATCATCTGTTTATCCGTCCTGGACAGGAGTTAATCCGCAGTTTTGGCGGGCTTCATTCATTTATGAACTGGGATCGTCCCATTCTCACAGATTCTGGCGGATTCCAGATATTCAGCCTTAGAGAATTGGCTAAGATTAGTGAGGAAGGTGCTGCTTTTCGTTCGCATCTTGATGGGGCAAAACTCTTTTTAAGTCCTGAGGATGCTGTTCATGTGCAGGAATCACTAGGCTCAGATATCATGATGTGCCTTGACACCTGTATTCCCTACCCTGCAACACGCGAAGAAACAATCAAATCAACAGATCTCACTAGTCGCTGGGCGGTACGTTGCAGGAATGCTCAAAGTGATACCGGCCAGCTCCTCTTTGGTATTGTCCAAGGTGGTATGCACCACGATTTACGAAAGGCACATGCCGAAACATTGATTGATATCGGGTTTGATGGGTATGCAATTGGTGGTTTAAGTGTTGGTGAAGACAAAGCAATAATGCAGGATATGACCGAGGCAACGATCCCACATCTTCCAGAAGACTACTCGCGCTACCTTATGGGAGTAGGAACACCAGAAGATCTTGTTGAAGGAGTCTATCGCGGTGTGGATATGTTTGACTGTGTGATGCCAACCCGTAACGCTCGAAATGGAACCATGTTTACATCAACAGGAAAAGTAGTCATCAAAAATGCCAGATACCGTGATGATAAACGTCCCCTTGATCCCAACTGCAACTGTTATACTTGCCGCAACTATTCTAGGGCATACCTTCGCCACCTTTTTCAATGTCGTGAAATTCTCAGTTACCACCTGAATACCATCCACAACCTCCACTATTACCTCCACCTGATGTCCGAAATGCGTGCAGCTATTGAAAAAGATTGCTTTTCTTCATTTCGTAACGATTTTTATGGCAGGCTGGAGAGAGAATGATTACACATATCACTGGAATTAATTGGTGGAACAGTATATGTTACACTGCTATATGTTTGATGGATACTATTAAAAACCATGATAGTTTAGAAGAATTGCTATCATTATCGGAGGAACAACTATGACTGGAGTCGCTTTTGCAGCAGATGGTGGACTATTGGCAGGGGGAGCAGGAGGTTTTGCATCTTTTATCCCATTAATTCTTATATTTGGTGTCTTTTATTTTATGCTGATTAGACCTCAGCAGAAACAGGCCAAATTGCAGCAACAGTTTTTAAATGATCTTAAAAACGGCAACAAAGTTGTCACCAAAGGTGGTGTTCACGGAACCATCACTGGGCTGACAGACTCCGTTATCACCTTGGAAATAGCTGATAATGTACGCATCAAGGTTTCCCGCTCATCCATTGGTGGCCCCATCGGCAAAGATGGAACAGCTCCTGCTGTTCCTGCAAAAAAAGCAGGCGGCTGAGGAATCGGCGGCTGCTGATTTTCTACAGTCTGTAGAAACTGTATAAGGCAAAATCTCTTTTTTTGAGGTTTTGCCTTTTTTTGTTTTTGGATGCCACCGCATCAAAGAAAAATGTTGAGAGATTTGGTCTGGCCACGGTAACGGCTAACCTACCCCAGGTAAAATTACCGACCAACGAGGAACAAGTAAACCATCCCCTGAACTCCAGTGATAAAACGCTCTTTGTTATATGAGCTTTTTCATACTATCTTAAACATTGCCGCCCACCCCCTTAAACTTCTCAACAAAAGAGGCTATCTTTTGAAATACACTCTGCTTTTTTGTTAAATATTGGGGATTAAGTGGACTCATTTTTGGTAGAATTGAATTGAGTTCTGTACCGTTTTCGCTGGCATACTCTCGCTTTAAAGATGCAATGATATACCGCTTTGCAGCATCTTCATTGAGACTTTCAGAATTGATTAACTCTGTCGATTCTCGCTTCTGTTCTGTTTGAGCAAAAGAGAAGAAGGCATCAATGATACTCGCTTTATCCTGGATGGTGTCAAGGTCTGTTTGGTTTATGAAATCAACGACTAGGCTCTCTTTGGCACGGTTCCCAACGCTTGCACGGATCAGACGGCGAACCTCTTTAACCAGTTCTGTTTTATCTTTTGTCTTTTTGTTGTGTTCAAAAATTAGTCCGAGAATATAATCCAGATTGATCTCTTGCGACTTGAGAAGATCCACTTCAAAAACAACATCATCCCAATCAAGGGTTGAAGCCTCTCTGTCATCGGCCGATTTTTCACGGCGAAGCCAATCACGAATATCGTTGTAATTTGAACGGTAGTCCTGAATAGTTCGATCTTCGAGAACTTCAATCTCTTCCATAGCTTCTAAATCTTCATCGCTTACATAGTGTAACACTTTAAACTTCTCAACTGCTTCGGGGTCTTCCATATCGACCTCCTGAAGAGCTTTTAATCCTGCAAACTCATCATAGTTTTGCAGAACATTTTCAATGCGAAGATATTCACCAAAGAGTTTTGCAAACTCTTTTTTATCCTTTTCGATAATGATCTCATCAGTACTTGGAAAACGCTCCTGCAACTCTTTTACTATATCTACATAACCACGCCGGGCCTCGCCTGTGCTAATATCGGTAAAACCATCCATATACTCTTTGTAGCTCTTTTCAAGAACTACATTTGCTGTATTGCTGTTACCAAATAGGGTAATAGCATCAATAGTAGATTTTTCCAGATCACGGAAGGTGACAATATTACCAAATGTTTTTGTTGCGTCATAGATACGGTTCGTGCGTGAAAATGCCTGGATTAAGCCGTGGTAGCGAAGATTCTTATCAACGAAGAGCGTATTAAGCGTAGGAGCATCAAACCCTGTGAGAAACATACCAACCACAATGAGCAGATCCACATCTTTACTCTTTACTCGTTTGGCAAGGTCACGGTAGTAGTTTTGAAAACTTTTACTATCAACACCGTAATTGGTTTTAAATAGTCCATTATAGTCATTTATTGCAGAGCTTAAAAACTCCTTTGCACTGCTATCCATTGCTGAGAGTTCAAAGGTTTCATCAAGAATATCACCTACTGCATTCTGTTCTTCGTTTGCAGCAAACGAGAAAATGGTAGCAATTTTAAGTGGTTTATCGCTCTCTTTTTGTAGATCGCTTAGTGATTCGTAATAGAGTTTTGCAGCATCTACACTACTCACAGCAAACATAGCATTAAAGCCTGCACCTGCTTTCAAACGGTGTGTTTTCTGTTTGAAGTTATTTACAATGTACTGAGAAATTTCGTTAATACGAGCAGGATGTAAGAGTGCCTCTTTGTTTTCTGCGGCGCTTAGTTTATTCACGTCCTGTTCTGTTTCAATGGATTTGAATTGAGGTCGAACATCGTTGTAATCCACTTTGAATTTTAAAACTTTCTCATCACGGATGGCATCGGTTATCACATAGGAGTGGAGTTCACGACCAAAAACTAAAGCTGTTGTTTCAGCACCAAGGGCATTTTCAGGGAAAATAGGGGTTCCAGTAAAACCGAACTGGTAGAATTTCTTAAATTTCTTCTTGAGATTCTTTTGAGCTTCACCAAATTGTGAACGATGGGCTTCATCAAAGATAAAAACTACCTGCTTAGAGTAAATTGGTAGATCGCTCTCACCTTTCATAAGATTATTCAGTTTCTGAATAGTGGTGACAACGATTTTATTGTCATCTTTACTGAGATTCCGCTTTAGACCTGCTGTACTATCTGATCCATTAACACTATCGGGAGAGAATCGCTGATACTCTTTCATCGTTTGGTAATCAAGATCTTTACGATCCACCACAAAGAAAACCTTATCAATAAATTCAAGCTCTGTTGCAAGTCGTGCTGCTTTAAAACTGGTGAGTGTTTTACCTGAACCTGTGGTATGCCAAATAAACCCACCACTTTCGACACAGCTCCAGCTCTTGGCTATAAAAGAGCTGTTTATTTTCCACAAGATCCGTTCAGTGGCTGCAATTTGATAGGGCCGCATCACGAGTAACGTATCGCTTACATCAAAAACGGAGTAGTGAAGCAGTACACTTAAGAGTGTATTTTTTTTGAAAAATGTGGCGGTAAAATCCTTTAAATCTTTGATAAGAGAGTTATCAGACTTTGCCCAGTTCATGGTAAAATCAAAACTGTTTTTATCTCGTTTGGTGCTGTTGGCAAAATAACGGCTATCGGTGCCGTTTGAGATTACAAAGAGCTGGAGATACTTAAAGAGTGAGTTATTTGTATTAAAACTCTCTTTAGTGTAGCGGTGCACCTGATTAAAGGCTTCACGAATTGCAACACCTCGTTTTTTTAGCTCGATTTGCACCAAAGGTAAGCCGTTAACTAAAATGGTAACATCGTAGCGATTGGCGTGGGTACCTGTCTGTTCAAACTGAGAAATAACCTGCAACTTATTACGGTTGATATTCTTCTTATCCATCAGGTAGATGTTTTGAATATGCCCATCATCAAATACAAAATCGTAGATATAGTCATCGTGGATTTTACGGGTTTTGTCGATGCTATTGTCACTGGGTTTATCAAGATACTCTTGGGCAAAGCGAAGCCATTCACCATCAGAGAACTGCATTTTATTAAGATCTTGTAACTGAACACGAACATTAGCCAGCATTGTTTCTGGAGTCTTGACCTTAGAGTGTTCATAGCCTTGATTTATGAGATCTTGAATGAACTCCTGCTCTAAACCTGCTTCGGTTTGATATCCTGCGGGGGCTTCTCGCAGTTCATTCTCTTTGATGTATTTGTCTAAAACTATGAAATTTTTTGTCTCGGCTATTGGGGTGTATTGAGTCATACTACTGTTCTCCTTCAAGTAGTTTGCGTGTAGCTAGCCGTTCCCGTACTTCAATGAGTGCGGTGTGTAGTTTCTCTTCTAATAACTTTTTAGGCGGAAGACTTGTCCAATACTCGGCAACCATAATGTTGTCTTTGGGCATATTGAGTAGTTCTACCTGTTCCATGCCAGCTTCGGCACAAAGAATAAGACCAATCGGTGCTTCTTCACCCTCTTGCCGCTCGTGTTTATTCAGCCAGTTTAGATAAAGTTCCAACTGCCCTTTATACGCAGCTTTAAATCGGCCAATTTTTAATTCTATTGCCACCAATCGCCTAAGCTTACGGTGAAAAAAAAGCAGGTCGAGGTAAAAATCCTCGCTGTCAATAATCATACGTTTCTGACGTTCTACAAAAGTAAAACCTTTGCCCAATTCCATAATAAAAAGTTCAAGCTCTTTTAAAAGTGCAGATTCCAACTCATTTTCCAAATATCCATCTTTTATTCCTAGAAAATCAAGAAAATAAGGATCTTTAAAATTACCTCCCAAATGTTTTGCA
>JAOZTO010000170.1 GCA_029942265.1 Desulfocapsa sp. | reverse complement strand
AAAAGTTTTACGACGCAATCAGTAAACATTCGGGTTCGGTTCAAAAATAGGCTAAGGAACGGGGACGAAATAACTTCCTCATGTAGGCGCTCAGCTTTAGGTCATATGTGATCGATCTGAAAATCTAAAAACCGCAGGCATA
This sequence comes from Desulfocapsa sp., assembly GCA_029942265.1. Taxonomy (GTDB): domain Bacteria; phylum Desulfobacterota; class Desulfobulbia; order Desulfobulbales; family Desulfocapsaceae; genus Desulfocapsa. Next base: position 5,780 of record JAOZTO010000170.1, on the reverse strand, counting down.
GCAGGGCTACGTTGAGGATTTTTAGATTAAAGATCGGTCGCAGATGGCCTGAAGATGAGATGTATAGATGGGGAAGTTATTTCGTCCCCGTTCCTAAACCACTGAACTGTAAATGTTTGGATAGTGCTCCAGGTTCGCTTGATCCGGTTTGTAAACTATATTAGTTCATATGTGAACAGGCCGGATCAAGCGAAGATGGGGGGCTAGCCGAATATTTACAGCAATCATTACATCATTGTAATGTTCATGCAAGGTTCTTGTAATGTTGTTGTGTTATTGTGCTTGTATAGTGAGTACTTCAGGAAAACATACTATCTATATATTTGTTGTTTAATCTTTACAAGGAGTTTTAAAAATGAAAACGATTATAGGAATTGCCCTTGGTGTTTGTCTGAGTTTTTCTGCTGCAATGGCTGTTGCAGGTAGTGACAAAGTTACCGAATTGAAAAGTGTTAAAGATAAGCTCAGTTACAGCATGGGCGTTGATATGGGAACATATCTGAACGGAATTGGTGAAGAACTTGATTATGACCGTCTCGTGCTTGGCTTACAGGATGGTTTTAAAGGAACCAAACCACAGTTAAGTCGTGAAGAGATGCAAGGTGTGCAACAAGAATTTGCTGAAAAGATGAAAGGGAAGCAGGAAGCACAGCTTAAAGCCATGCAAGCAGAAAATAAAAAAATTGGTCAGGCGTATCTTGATGAAAATAAAGCAAAAAAAGGTGTGGTTGTAACAAAAAGTGGACTGCAGTATGAGGTTATTAAAGAAGGAACCGGGGCCAAGCCAACAGCTGCAGATACCGTTAAGGTTCATTACAAAGGAACAACTGTAGACGGAACAGTCTTTGATGATTCCAATACACGCGGAGAACCAGCTGTGTTTGGTGTAACTCAGGTTATTCCGGGATGGAGTGAAGTGTTGCAACTTATGAAAGAAGGAGCAAGTTACCGTGTTGCGATTCCAGCCTCACTTGCCTACGGAGAGCAGGGTGTCCCACCAATGATTGAACCTAATTCTGTTCTTCTATTTGACGTGGATCTTATCTCCATTGAGAAGGCACCTGCAAAATAATTTGTTATCATAGTATTACTATTTGAGGCGTATTATGGCTAAGAAAAAATGTTGTAAAAAAATTGAAAAAAAAGGACGTTGTTGTAAAAATTGCCCTTTATTTCAGAAAGCCAAGAAGAAAAAAAAGAAGGCCAAGAAGAACCAAAATTAGTTTTCCGGTTGGTTATGTAATAGGTCGATAGAGCCTCGGGGGTATCCCAGAGGCTCTTTTTTTAGTTTTCCCTTGGAGTTGTTATGGATATTCATCTAACTGTTGATCAAAAACTCTGTAAAAGATGCTACGCCTGTATATCAGAATGTCCATTTGATCTTATCAATGCTGATAGTGATGGTTTTCCACAGTTACGAAAAGCAGCACTGAGAAGGTGTATACGCTGTGGACACTGCATGGCAGTATGCACAGCAGATGCTTTGGATATATCCATTTCGCCATTAGCAGAAAGCTTGTTAGTAAATAAAGACTTGTTGCCATCTCCTGAATCGGTGAAACATTTACTTGAGAGTAGGAGATCTATTCGAACGTATAAAAAAAAGAAGGCAAACCATTCTGTGCTGGAGGCAATTTTAGATGTCAGTCGCTATGCGCCAAGTGCTCATAACAAACAGCCGGTTCACTGGATAATGGTGGAAGATCCTGCTGAAGTCAAGCGACTCGCCGGAATGGTGGTGACATGGATGGCTGAATTAAAGGTGTTTCCAGGTCTGATTCGCGCATGGGACAAAGGAGTTGATAAAGTGCTACGAGGAGCACCTCATCTAGCCATAACTCATGCAGATGCGTTAGGAAGCGAACATCCCCATGAAGATTGTAGCCTTGCCACGGCATATCTTGATATGGCAGCTTATAGTCATGGGCTTGGTAGTTGTTGGGCTGGTTTTTTGGTGCAGGCTATTCACCATCGTTATCAGCCAGTTATTGATGCGTTGGAAATACCTGAAACCAACACAGTTTACACTGCACTTATGCTTGGGTATCCAAAATTTCGCTATCGACATATTCCACAGCGTGACCCTTTGACAGTTATCTGGAGATAGAAAATCGCACCTATGAGACCGTTGATTTAATGCCCTTTTGCCTCGACATCGAATGAAATTGCTGTTAAATCAACAGGGTCATTTGCTCGGTTACGCTTCATCAAATAGTGACGAGATAAAAAATATATGTTCTAAGGAACAAAGCGTGTAAGTAGAAAAAGTTTGCAGAAACAGTTGGCTCAGAGTATACTCCTAGTTAGTTTCCGCTTCAAATGTTCTTTTTTTTTTTATTCAAAGTCGATTAATAAAATATACAGGTAGAATATTATGGACGTAAGTCATATGTCATCCCCAACGCCATTGTCAAAAATCCCCGCAACGGGAATGTTTGCAGAGCAACAGTCACGTATAAGACAGGTCAAACAACAGCAGGAACAGGCTGTGCAGAAAACGGCTCAAACAGCAAATGAGCAAAAGATGGAGTTGGATTCTGCTGTTGCAAAAAATGAACGTATTAATGGAGTGGAAGCAAGTGGGCTCCAAACTCTCGCCCGGAAACAAGAATCGACTACCGAACAGAAGTTTATGCAAAAAATAGATATTTTTGCATAATTGAAAAACGTACTTATAATATATTTGGCTTTGCAGAGAGAAAGTTCTTTTTTAAAGGTCTGAGGTTAGGCAGAATTACAACGCATAGAATCCCGCAAGCCCTCCAAAAGAACGTAACGTCCAAGAGTAACAACAGAACAGGGAAACGAGCCAACAAATAGAGGGTTATCACAGAGTCCCCCTGATAGATAAATCTTTTCTGGGCGTTTAGCAAAATCATAGGCATTCAGAGCAATTCCTTTTACGAATTTTGCCACAGCTTCCGCTTCACTCTGACCGCTAACAACGGCATCAAAAATATGGCTCATGCCCAATACTCCGCAGGTGATTGAAAAGGATGATTTTGGGATAGGCATATCTGAAAAATTAAGTTCATAGTATTTTTCCAGAAGTTCAATGGTGAATCCCATGGATGCACCACACTCCGCATTCCACCCCATATCTTTAATTTTTCCGTTATCATAGCGTACATATTTGATATCACGACTTCCACAATCCAGCAGGGTAAAAGTTCGTTCTTTTATCAAGGAGAGTCCACCTCGTGCAAGAGCCGTAAGCTCATTGACGTACTGTTTTGCGTATCGTTTACCATTGTGTCCGGTGGCAATATCTACGTGCATATTTGTTCGATCGATGGCAGTGGTGGCGATCAGGGTTGGTTTTTCTGTGAGATCTGTGTCAAGCAGTTTGCAGTAGGATGTTCCAAAATCGGCAAGTAGCATAGTTACCTTTGTTTTTATGTTGCGGAGAGTTCCAGGAAAGCTTGGATCTTTGCCTTGGCACTGTTGCCAGCTGTTACGTCGCAGTCAAGATAGAGACCATAAGGATGTTTTGCGGCAAGGTGACGTGCCAGCGCTGTTTTTGCACAGAACGATTGGGCAAAGAATACTGTTGGAATGTCAGGATTATAATGCATCTCAAGCTCAATGTTGTCGGGAGTCTTGTTTTCCATACAACGTGCCCATCCATAGATATGAGTTGTGTCGGGAAAAAGATTTAGGATTGTAAAATCTCGTGGGGGAACCCCCCAAAAACCTGCTGTTGGCAAGCATGATGGTAGAGCTTTGTATGAATAAGGATGCTGAATAGATGCTGTAATTGCGGACATTTTCTCGAAAAGATTCATGCGTGTTCTGCAAAGAGGGGTGGCAAAGTCCACTGCATCAGTGTTTTTTGTTCTGACTATAGCACAATTTGGGAGAATATCTTCAAGCACGATAGCGGTGTGTACAGCGCAATCACATTTTCCAGGGCCTGTGTCAATATAAATAATATCCGGCTGGAGTGCGATGCTGTTTGCAATAACTGTTCGCAATACTCCACAGTACACCCGAGGCAGGAACGGAGATTCTGATTCAATATCTATTTTTCCCTGTGGTTCATCAAGGTCAAATATTTCAAATTCAGGGGTGGCAAGTAGCTCCATAACTGCAAGTGGTGGTACTCCGACAATACCTGCACGCTGTTTGGTGGTTGTACTCATCAATTACTCTGTTTGTGGAGAAGAAAAAAACCACTAAGACCGAATATGACATGAATGATCCCAGCAGCTAAAATCGGAGCAATGTAATCCACTCTGGCAAGTGATTGCAAGGCACCCCATAACCCCCAAGCGAGGAAAGCCATACCACAGCTTGCAGGGATGGCAATGGAGAGATCTTTGCCCCATTTTTTGTATGAAGCCAGGAGTACAGGTAAACCAAGAAAAAGTAAGGGGATGCCCAATAATGTGTATGAAATCCTACTGTAAAAATTTGTTTGAGCAATTATTGTTTCATTGTGGCTATCTTGTTTGTGCATCTCTTGATACATTTCTGTTAAGGAGAGTTCAGCAGATTGGTATTTTGGAATAAAGAAGAAATTAGGACTTTCCGGAAATGGAAATGATTGCTTTGCAAACAGCCTTGTAACATACTCCTTTGGGCTGACATTTAATTGAACCTGGCCGTTTGTCAAATGCCATCCTCCATCATTCCATTCTGCTTGTTTTGCGGATACGAGCGTTTCTAATTTGTGATCAGGGCTCCAGCTGGAATAGGAAAAATCAAAGAAAATGTTTTTATCAGGCCAAGGTCGTGCAAACGAATAGAATCCTTCTTGTCCTTTGTAGTAGTAGCGCCCGTTTCGATAGATACCAAGAGGCACCATTCCTCTCACCTCTTCGTACCAAATAGTATTGGTTGCTGCGACAGTGCGTGGAAGTAGCCATTGTGCCATTGCGAGAAAAAGGATAGTGAAAATCATCGCCCCTATAAGAATGGGATTTATAATAGTCCGCATATGGATTCCACCAGCCATCATCGCAGTGAGTTCATTGTTATGACTCAAAATTCCGAGTGTGATAACTCCTGAGAGTAAAATCAGGATTGGTCCCAGCATATCGATAATGAATGGAATGTTAAGCAGAAAAAATGTAATAATCAGATCAAATGATTTTCCGGCTTTCATAAAATTATCAATTTTTTCAAAAAAATCGATGAGAATATAGATGGAGAGAAAGGCCGCAGCTACAACGAAAAAAGTACGAACAAATTGAGATAATATATATCGATTAAGAAGATTCACGATGAGTTACCAGCGAATGAATCGGTGAGCTAACAAAAAACCAATAGCCACCATGCCAAGCGCAAAAAAGTTTGATAAAGCAAGATATGTAAAAGCTTGTAGATATTCGCCTGTTTTAAAAAGTTGTACAGTTTCTCTTGCAAATGTTGAAAATGTAGTGAATCCGCCAAGGAACCCTGTAAACAGGAAAAGTCTCAGCTCGTTGCTGATGTGAATCCTGTCAAAAAGTGACCAGAGTATTCCTATAGCTAGGCATCCAACCAGGTTTGCTGTAAATGTTCCGGCTGGAAAAGAACGGGTATGGTATCCTCCTGTTGCAAGTGTAATCAAATATCTTGCGACAGAACCTATTGCACCGCCAAGAGCTACTGCAAATATTTTTTCCATCTGGTTTGTTTTTCTGTATACGCTAAATGATTACAAATTTTTTACAAATCCATCGGAATTCCAGGCTTTTTGCGAGGCCATCAGGTATGATTTCAGTGTAATTATATTACATACAATGAGTCCGTTGATTTAATAGCATTTCGAAGTCTCGTACCTCGCTATCTGGTTC
>JAOZTO010000169.1 GCA_029942265.1 Desulfocapsa sp. | reverse complement strand
ACAGCTTGAACCGCCCATGACAATAGGAATATCGGGATAGCGCTTTTTTAAATGTGCGGCAGCAGTAAGTGAAGGAAGTAACTGATTGAAACAGATGGAAAAACCAATAAGATTAAAGTTGCTTAAATCATTCTCAGATATCCATTGTTCGGTTGAATCAGTTAGAAGTTGTAAATATTTACTAAAGTTACGATGCTCAAGCTTGTGTTCTTTTTTGCAACTTTTACGAAAGAGTTTTTCCGCCTGTTCCCGGTGTTTTGGAAAAAGCATGGCACTATACAAGGCTTCACCAGCCCAGCTGTTTTTTGCCAGATAGTGATAGTTATGAGTTCCAATCGCAGCAGCTGCCAAGAGATACGGATGAAAAAGGCTTGTTTCAATAAACCCACTGGAATCCATAAATGCTTTGAGACTTGCAAGTTGAATAGAGGGTCTGTTGAAGATTGACCATGGCATCGATACTAGCCCTAGTCTGAACTGTTGTGTTCGTTGTGTAATCATGATAGATTCGTAAAAACTCTTCATCTTCTTCGTTACTGCAAATTTCGTATCATTTCAACGTACTCTAGTACGCCGAAATGATACGAAATTTCCGTGCCTCGAATATGAAGCTTTTCGAAGTCTGCGCTTATCTACAAATCCATCCAAAATTCATATTTTTTACAAGTCTGTCAATCATTACTGGTGGATTATTTCAGTGCCATCCGGTGGTGTAAAATTGAAGAGTTTATTTATTAGCTCTTCATCATTCACATCAAGTGTGTTGGTTTTAATATTGCTGAAATTAAGTACAGTAAGCGTGTCGAAATGATCGAGTATTTCTATACGGCGAATAAGAGAATCGTTGGTGACCCAGATACTGATTTCAGCAATTTGTGATTGTTTAGCCTTCGGAATAAGTTTGATTACGGCAGTTTGATCTTGCGTAGCGTCTTTCTGATCTGATCCCAGTATTGTAAAATCCTTTAAGACATCCCCTGAACCAGTAAAAAAAGAATAGGTGAGGTCTTGTCGCAGAGCCTCGGATGAAGTAACAATCATCTGGTTAAGAGATTCAAAATACATTGAAAAATCAATTCCATCACTTACAAGTACCTGTTTGTCTGGGGCAAAATAATTCCAGCGCATTTGTCCAGAAACATCTTGGTTAGTTTTAGTCTTAACAAAGAAGGCCTGTCCCTGTCCTTTCTTTGGACGTCCGCTAAGCTGCCCCCTAGTATCTTGAATAAAATCAAAGGTGAGTGATTGTATTGTGTCGTAGGTATGCTGCACTCGTGTCGCAACAGATTCAGGCGATTCAGCAAAGGCAATTTGAGAATTAGAAAATACAATCATCCACAAAAAAACGAAAAATGAGAAGAAGAGAATTAATGATATTTGTAATGGTTTCATATAACAATAAGCTCCACTGGACGGGAAAAAATACGTTTGGCTACCTGTATCGCAGCTTCTGTACTGTCCGAGGCGTAGTAGCGATGAGTAGCGTCTTTAGATTTTGATATAACAGAAGGATTTCGGATGAGAAAATCTTTTACATAGTGTGCAGTTTCTATGGATGAATCTATAAGATTAACTTTTTTTCCGATTCGAGCCTGAATTAAATTTTTTAATAGAGGATAGTGTGTACAGCCAAGAACCAGTGTGTCGATCTGTTTATTTTTAAGGGGATGTAGATAGCGCCGTAAGATCATCTTGGTCTCACGTTTGTTTAACCAATCTTCTTCTACTAATGGTACAAGCAGCGGACATGCTACCTGAAAGATGGTGCAGTCGGGTCGTTCGGCGGTGATTTTTTTTTCATAAACGCCACTTTTTATGGTGGCTCTGGTTCCGATAACACCAATCCGTCCATTTTTGCTTGTTTGTATGGCTCGCTGTGCGGCAGGACTGATGACTTCGAGGATGGGAACATGAAAACGTTTTCGTAATGTTTCTGTGGCAACAGAAGAAGCTGAATTGCAGGCAATAACTATTAATTCAGCCCCTTTATCCAACAAGAACTCAGTGTTGTGAATAGAGTACTTTATTATAGTCTCAGGGCTTTTGGGGCCGTAGGGAGTTTTTGCAATATCACCGTAATAGGTGAGGGAATGGTCAGGAAGTAATTGTTCAATGGCACGAGCTACCGTCAAGCCACCGACACCGGAATCAAAAATACCAATCATTTTCAATGACTCGTTTGATGTTTTTTTGTTTATTGAAAAGAGGTAACTACTCAGCTACATCCAATCTTAGCCCATTTGAACATTCTCACATAGCAAACTATGCTTCGAATGTTCAAATGAACGAATATGAGGCACATTTGAACAATTACAGTTCAGTGTTTTGCCAATTATCAGGTATTGGCTGAAGTTACGAAAAGAGTACTTTGATACTATATCGGGTTGTGTAAAAGTCAAGTCGTTTAAAGGTTAGAGTCCGTCCTAAAGAATAATAGGTCGATCTGGTGTATCAACGGACTCATCGATGGGAAATTCACAGTAAAATATTGGGGTGTTGACATGCTGAAAATGGAGCATTAGAGTAGCATCTCCCATACGGTAGCTACATGGAATGAGTGATATTTGTTGTATTGTGTTGTGACTAATCATATAAAAAGTGGAGTAAAAATGCCTGTTTACGAATACGAATGCCCTGCATGTGAGAAAATTTTAGAAATTCAGCAACGAATGGCCGATGCCCCTTTAACTCAATGCCCGGACTGTGAAGGTCCTGTTAAAAAGATAATGTCCAAGAGTTCTTTTGCACTTAAAGGTGGCGGTTGGTACGCTGATGGTTATGCTTCTGCGAAGCCTGAAAGCAAGAAAGAATCCAAAAAAGAATCTAAAAAAGAGTCAAGCACCACAACATCTGCACCGCCTTGTAAAACAGGTGGAAGTTGCCCATGTGCAACAGCTAATTCATGATGGCACGATAAACATTGGCTCCATCAACCATAGATAACCATGGCATCGCCATAAGAATAGAAAAGATAGTCCCTGTTAATGGCCTCTTGGTACGTTTCCATTAATGTTTCTCTGCCGCATAGTGCTGAAACGAGGAAGAGCAGGGATGATTCTGGAAGATGAAAATTGGTAATGAGATTATCCACCACTTTAAATGTGTATCCGGGCATGATGTAAAGATTACACCATTTATCTCCTGCCTGCACTTGGCCTTCATCATCAGCCATAAATTCGATGGTTCGAACGGTGGTGGTTCCCACTGCCCATATCTTTCCCCCAGCCTGTTTTGTACGATTGATTTTGTCGGCACTTTCGACACTTACTGATATGAATTCTTGATGGATGTTATGCTCTCGTATGTCTTCACAGCGAACAGGAGCAAATGTTCCATGTCCGACGTGAAGAGTAATTCGAGTGGTGTGCACACCTTTGTCTCGAATGTCACACAATAATTTTTCTGAAAAATGAAGGCCAGCTGTTGGAGCAGCAACTGCACCTAGATTTTGAGCATATACCGTCTGGTAGCGTTCTTTGTCTTCTTTTGTTGTTCCCTCAGACCTATTAATATAAGGAGGCAGTGGGACGTGACCATATTCTTCAAGAATAATTGAAAGATCTTTGTCACAAGGATAAATGAGCTTGATTATAACCTTTCCGCTTTCGAGCAATTCCAGTACTTTTGCCTTTAAATCAGGGCCTAAAAAAAGAATACTGCCTGGCTTTGGGCGTTTTGAGCTTTTGATTAATGTGGTGACTTCAGCTTGTTTGTGGGTACTTGTCTTAGCTTTTTCCACAGGGTATGAAAGTAAAAAGACTTCTACTTTACCTCCACTTTCTTTTTTGCCATAAAGACGTGCAGGGAAAACTTTTGTGTCGTTTACCACTAAAAGATCGCCTGGATTCAGCAAGTCGATAAGGGTATGGAAACGGGTATGTGTGCGGTTTCCATTGAATCTGTTCAAGGTAAGAAGGCGTGAATTTTCCCTAGAATCTGCGGGGTGCTGTGCGATATTTTTCTGTGGGAGAATGTAGTTGTATGATTGAAGAGCGAATTCCTGTTGCATATGACTTTAAATATATTGTATAAACGTAAATATTCAGTTGCACCCCATCTTCGCCCATTTGAACATTTTCACATAGCAATAGTATGTTTCTCATGTCCAAATGAGCGAATATGAGGCACAGCAAGTTACAGTTCAGTGTTATGCCAATTAGCAGGTAGTACTCGCTGAATGGTTACGTATAAATAAGCTCGAAAAAAACTATATTCTTACCATGTTCCTAGTCGTTTGTGCAACAGAATTTGAAATGCAGGCTCTTGCTGATTGGATTACTCCGAAATCAGATGAATGGATTGGTCTGGTCACTGGCGTTGGTCTGGTGGAGACAACACTTCATCTTAGCAGATTTCTTGAACAACATAGCACACAGTCCATTCAGGGTGTGTTGAATTTTGGTGTTGCTGGTGCATATCTACGTGAAGATACAAACAGTGCAAAACTCTTGGATATTTGTCTGGCGGAACGAGAAGTTATGGGAGACTTTGGTATCTGTCACCCAGATAGAATTGAATCTCTTGCTGGGAATCTTTCCCCTCAATTGTCCTATACTCTCAGTGCTGAAATAGTGAATAGAGCAGAATCCTTATTATTAGAGAATGATTTTAACAGCAGGGCAGGGAACTTTGTCACGGTTTGCGGAGTTAGTGGGACAAAAGATCGAGGCCACATGCTGTGTTCCAAGTATGATGGATTGTGCGAAAATATGGAAGGTGCAGCTGTTGCAAGAGTTTGCGATGCATTTAATCTTCCCATGCTTGAAATGCGTACAATTTCAAACTTTGTGGAAGACAGGGATCTATCACGCTGGAAACTCGCAGAAGCTTGCTCTAAGGCAGGGCAAGTTGCAGCTATTTTATTAAAATATGCCTTGAAAGAGTGCGCCTTTTTCGCCCCAACCTTAAAAGGTACTCGAAAGGGATTATCAATAGAATGACAGACACATACAGCATTGGCTATTCACCTTGTCCCAATGATACATATATTTTTTATGCGTTGATCCATGGCAAAGTTGAGTTGTCTGGGGTTCAGTTAGATCCACCACTGCTTGAAGATGTTGAAGCCTTGAATTCTCGTGCTGTAAATACTGATCTTGATATCACCAAGCTTTCCTTTCATGCACTTGGTCATGTGCTGGATAACTATTGTGTTCTTTCAGCAGGATCGGCACTTGGCCGAGGGTGTGGACCGCTTCTGGTTGCCAAGCCAGGATTTGATTCGACAATGCTTGCTGATGCAAAGATCGCAATACCCGGTCGACTAACCACCGCTAATCTTCTTTTTCGTATGTATGCGCCAAAATCAGGTGATCTGGTCGAACATCGCTTTGATACCATTATGGATGCGGTGATAAATGAAGAAGTTGATGCAGGCGTGATTATCCATGAAAGTAGATTCACCTATAAAGAACAGGGGCTTGTTTGTTTGCAAGATCTTGGCAGCTGGTGGGAGGAAACCTCCGGATATCCAATACCATTAGGGTGTATTGCTGCTAAACGTTCATTAGGAAAAGAGCGGATCGCACAGATTGATCGGGCTATTTATAATTCTATTGTCTGGGCTGATAAAAATCGAGATGAATGTTTTCCATATATTAGGCATTATGCCCAGGAAATGGATAGAGAAGTAATGCAAAATCATATAGACCTCTATGTAAATACCTACTCTAAAGACTTAGGGACAGAGGGAATAAAAGCTGTTGAGCAATTTTTGGAATATGGGCGCAATGCGAAAATTATTCCCAATTCTTCTCAACAACTACAGTGCAGCTATGAATGAATCTTCTTCCCAGTACTGCCAGAAACCTCTTCGAGCATGTCTGTTAATTGGTGGTCGTAGCTCCAGAATGGGGCATCCCAAACATCTGATTAAGGGAAAAAACGGACTGACATGGGTTGAAAACACAGTACAACTCTTACAACC